>CALMPZ010000034.1 GCA_937871645.1 uncultured Polymorphobacter sp. | reverse complement strand
AATTCGCCGGCGTCGTCGAATCGCTGGTCGGCCGGCTGATCCACCCCGGCGGCTTCGACATGCGCGGCGGTGCCGCGCAATTGCGCCGCGAAATCTGGGACAATGTCACCGCGCGCAAGCTCGGCGAAGTGGCGCAGGTCACCGCGCGCGGCGGCGCGCATTCGCCGTTTGTCGAGTTCCTGCGGCGCTACGACCTCGAATTCCGCATCAGGCGCCTGCGTTTCCTGCTGCGCCGGCTCAACAGCCTGGCCGAAACCATCGAGGACGAGGACGAGCGCGAAACCATCGAAAACGTCAAGGCCGGCATCTACCGGCTGATGGCGCCGTATCTGTCGTGCCGCAGCGACGGGCATTATTCGGACACGCTGCGCTCGGTCGCGGCCGCCTCGCCGCTCGATCCGGTGATGGCGATGGAAGCGCTCGCCGACGCGATGAACCTCAACGCGCTCGACACCGCCACCGACCGCGACCTTGTCGGGCTGTTCGACATGGTGAGCGCCAAGCCGCACCGCCAGTCGCTGCTGCGCGCCTATCTCGGCTTTGCCTTTTACGACATCACCGTGCTGCCGCTGCTGCAGGGCGACGGCATCGACGAGTTTGACGAAATCATGGTCGACCGCATCTCGCCCGCCGACGCCAACAGCCTGAGCCGCGGCCGCGCGACGGTGGCGCTCGCCAAGGCGACGACTTCTGCCACGAGTAGCGTCGACCCGATCAAGGCGAGCCCGTTGAAGGGCACGCAGCTCAACTCGTTCGGCGCGTTCTTTTCGCGCGCCTACCGCGAAAACGACTATCTGTGGGGCCGGCTGCACGGCGCCGAGCGGCTGATCGACATCGTCGCCTCGACCTTGCCCGACCATCAGACGATTGCCCCCGAACGGCTGCGCGGCATCAAGGCAAGGGCGTTCGCGGCGATTCTGAACGCCGAGCGCGCCGTGCTGACCAGCATCCCCGACCTGATCGAATCGCTCGACGCCGATATCGCGGTGCTGCTGGCGACCAGCGCCGGGCCGACCAGCCCGCTCGCCAGCGCCGAAGACAATGAGTGAGCGGCTGTGGATGAGGTGCCCGCGCGGCGTCTCGAACCGGCCATTTGCGACCTGCCGGCGATAAAATCGCCCACGGGGGCACAAGCGCGCTTCGCTGCCTTGCAACATGAATGACCCCATGCTAGGGCCACCGCGCTCGCGCAGACCGTGCCTTCCGGGGCATTTCGCGCGTGTGCATTCAGGTCCAATCCTTTGGAAATGGCGAGGTTCGTGGAAACATCGGGCGGAATTGTTGCTGGTATCTCGGGGCGTTACGCCACCGCTTTGTACCAGCTCGCGCAGGAGGCGAAGGCAACCGACAAGGTTGCTGCCTCGCTGGCCGCGCTGACGGCAGCACTCGCCGAATCGGCGGACCTGAAGTCGCTCATCAACAGCCCGCTGATTGATCGCGCCGACGCCGGCAAGGCGGTTGCCGCCACCGCCAAGGCGATGAAGCTCGACAAGCTGACCAGCAATTTCCTCGGCGTGCTCGCCCAGGGCCGCCGCCTTGCGGTGCTGCCCGCGATCATCGCCGACTTCGGCAAGCTTTCGGCAGCGGCGCGCGGCGAAGTCACCGCGCACGTCACCAGCGCCCGCAAGCTCGACGCCAAGCAGACCGCCGCGTTGCTCGCACAGCTCAAGGCCGGGCTTGGCCGCGACGTTGCGCTCGAAGCGCATGTCGATCCTGAAATTCTCGGCGGTCTCGTCGTGCGCGTCGGTTCGCGCATGATCGATTCGTCGATCGCCACCAAACTCAACACACTCGGACAGCGACTGAAGGGCTGAACATGGATATCCGCGCCGCAGAAATCTCGAAGGTCATCAAGGACCAGATTGCCAATTTCGGCAACGAAGCTGAAATCAGCGAAGTCGGCACCGTGCTGTCGGTCGGTGACGGCATCGCCCGCGTCTACGGGCTCGACAACGTCCAGGCGGGCGAAATGGTCGAGTTCCCCGGCGGCATCAAGGGCATGGCGCTCAACCTCGAAGCCGACAACGTCGGTATCGTCATCTTCGGCTCGGATTCGACCATCAAGGAAGGCGACACCGTCAAGCGCACCGGCACCATCGTCGACGTTCCCGTCGGCCGCGGTCTGCTCGGTCGCGTTGTCGACGGCCTCGGCAACCCCATCGACGGCAAGGGCCCGCTGACCGACGTCACGCGCGCCCGCGTCGAAGTCAAGGCGCCCGGCATCATCCCGCGCCAGTCGGTCAACGAACCGATGCAGACCGGCCTCAAGGCGCTCGACGCGCTCGTGCCCGTCGGCCGCGGCCAGCGCGAACTGATCATCGGTGACCGTCAGACCGGCAAGACCGCTGTCGCCATCGACACCTTCATCAACCAGAAGATCACCAACACCGGCGCCGATGACAAGGACAAGCTGTTCTGCATCTACGTCGCCATCGGCCAGAAGCGTTCGACGGTCGCGCAGATCGTCCGCGCGCTCGAAGAAAACGGCGCGATGGAATACAGCATCGTCGTCGCCGCGACCGCGTCGGAACCTGCCCCGCTGCAGTTCCTCGCGCCGTACACCGGTTGCACGATGGGCGAATATTTCCGCGACAACGGCATGCACGCCGTCATCGTCTATGACGATTTGTCGAAGCAGGCCGTTGCCTACCGCCAGATGTCGCTGCTGCTGCGCCGCCCGCCGGGCCGTGAAGCTTATCCCGGCGACGTGTTCTACATCCATTCGCGCCTGCTCGAACGCGCTGCGAAGATGAACAAGGACAATGGTTCGGGCTCGCTGACCGCGTTGCCGATCATCGAAACCCAGGCCGGCGACGTTTCGG
>CALMPZ010000033.1 GCA_937871645.1 uncultured Polymorphobacter sp. | reverse complement strand
GCGACGGCTCGATCGCGGCGCTGCTGGCGGCGCGCGCGGTCAACGCCGGCGACGTGATTCTGGCGCAGGCCGGCACCATCCACGCCATCGGTGCCGGGCTGGTGCTGATCGAAGTCCAGCAGAACCTCGACCTGACCTACCGGCTGTACGATTATGGCCGGCTCGACTACGGCGTGCCGCGCGAGCTGCATCTCGATGCCGCGCTGGCGGTGGCGTTGCCCGAAGTCTGGCAGCCGGCAACGCTGCCGCGCGCGCTCGACGGGCGCCGCACGGCGTTCGTCGAAGGCCCGAGCTTTGTCGTCGAGCGCGTCCGCGCGCACGGCACGGCACGCATCGACGCCAGCCATGAACGCCCGGTCTGGGCCGCGGTGGTCGACGGCAACGGCACCGCCGACGGCGCGCGCTTCATGGCGGGCGAAGTCTGGATCCACACCGCTGCGGCCGAATGGCAGTGCGACGGCGAAAGCGACATCGTCCTCGCCTATCCCGGCGACAGCGCGCACGATGGCGCGTGGCAGCAGGTCGCGGCACCGGCGACGGCTTAGGCTTGCGCTGCTTTCAGCCGTAGCCCCACCCCGCTCAGCTTCGCTGTGCCGCCCTCCCCGCAAGGGGGAGGGATAGGGTTAGCCGCGCATCGCGCTTTCCATCTTTTCCTCGGTGATCGGATAGTCGGCACCGGTCGGGATGGTCAGGAACATGCCGTCGTCGCGCTTGACGATTTCGGGCTGGATCAGCTGCAATTTGCGCGCTGCGGTTGCGCTCCACAGTGCCTCGACCGTCGGATATTGCGCCAGCCGTTCGAGGTTGCGGCGCGTCGGGAAGATCACGCCGATTTCCCCGGCATCGGCGCGCGCCAGTGCGGCGGCGGCGGTCGACCAGTGCGCGGTGACGGCTTCGCGGCCGTCGGGGGTCATGACTTCGCCGTCGGGCAGCCGGGCGATGTAGAACAGCGTGTCGAAACGCTTGGCGACGCCGTGCGCCAGCGGCGGGATCCAGTGCGAAAACGGCAGCAGCGCATCCGCCGACAGCACATGGCCGGTGGCCTCGAGGATTTCGGCGTAGCGCTTCGATTCGTCGTGGTCGTTCGCCAGGTTGAGGCGGCGGCGCCATTCGGCGCGCGTGGCGTCGTCGAGCGCCGGGCCTTCGGACAGCACGACGCCGGCTTCCTCGAACGTCTCGCGTGCCGAGGCGACGCGGCCGGCGGCGTCGGCGTCGGACAGCCCCTCGAAGCCGCGCGTCCATTTCGGGTTGCGCGCGATGGCGAGATCGCCGTCATCGACCTTGCCGCCGGGGAAGACGTACATGCCACCGGCAAAGCCCATGCTGCGGGCGCGCTCGACGAGCAGGATTTCGGGGGCTTCCGAACCTGCACGCAGCAGGACGACGGTGGCGGCGGGGAGCGCGATGGCGTTCGAAGACGCGGGCGCGGCGTTTTTCTGGTCAGACATGGACGCACCTTAGGACGCAGTTGGCGAACTTGCCAAGCGCGCGTATGATTTTGTCTGCAACGGGGAAGCACGACATGGGGGCAGTCGAAGTCATCGGTGTAGCGACCAGCCTGAGTCTGCTGGCGGGCTGGCGGCTGTACGCCTGTGTTTTTGCCTGCGGGCTGGCGATGCGATTCGGCGTGCTGCCGCTGCCCGAACATTTGCGCGGTCTCGATGCGCTGGCGAGCTGGTGGGTCATCGGTGCGGCCGCGGTCGGGCTGGTGGCGGAATTCTTCGCCGACAAGGTCGCCTGGGTCGACAGCATCTGGGACACCATCCACACGCTGGTGCGGCCCGTTGGCGGCGCGTTGCTGGCACTCGCCGTGGTCGATCCCGGCAATACCAGCCTGCAAATCGTGACCTTGCTGCTTGGCGGCGGCGCGGCGCTGGCCAGCCATGCCGCCAAGGCCGGCGGCCGTGCGATGATCAACCTCAGCCCCGAGCCGGTGAGTAACATCGTCACCTCGACGACCGAGGACGGCGTCACCGCCGCCGCGCTGTATGTCGTACTCGCGCACCCGCAGGAGGCGGCGCTGGTCGCTGCGGTGCTGCTGGCGGGGGTGGTGTTGCTCGGCTGGTGGAGTTGGCGCAAACTGCGACCGCTGTGGAAGCGCTGGAACGATTGGGGTGACGGCAAGCGCGGTTGAACGCGCTGGCCAGAAAAGGGGCGGGGATGCCAAAGCCAAGCAAACGCGAACCGGCCGAAGCCGAAAAGCTCGCGGCGCTGCGCGCCTATGAACTGGCGCGCATCGCCCGGCGCCGTGCCGCCCAGGGCGATACCCGCGCGCCCGATGCCGATATCGCGGCGCTGGCGCTGTCGGGCGGCGGCATCCGCAGCGCGACCTTCAGCCTTGGGCTGATGCGGACATTGTCGCGGCGCGGGCTGCTGCACCGCTTCGATTATCTGTCGACGGTGTCGGGCGGCAGCTATATCGGCAGCTTTATCGGCGGGCTGTATGCGCGCCGCGATGGCGCGCCCGGCATGCTCGAAGGGCTGGTCGCCGACGGCGCCGATCCGCTCGGCAAGATGCAGGTGCGGCGGTCGATCGCGTGGCTGCGCGATTCGGGCAACTATCTCGCGCCGACCGGGGCGGGCGATTTTCTCTATGCGCTGACCTTGCTGGTGCGCAACTGGTTCGGCGTGCAGCTGGTCATCGGCGCGGCGCTGTTCCTGCTGGCGCTGGTCGCGGTGGCGCTGCGGCTGGCGTTCAGCTCGTCGACGCTGGCACCGGTGCAGGCGCTCGACGCCTGGGCGTGGCCGTTGTTCGAAACCGCGTGGCTCAGCCCGTTCGTGGTGATGGCGCTGGTGCCGGCGGGGCTGGCGGTGGTTTTCAGCTGGTCATACTGGCTGACCCGGCGCGAGGCGATGACCCGCGCGGCGCTGCCGTGGCCGGCGATCGGCGGGTCGCTGCTGGTGGTGCTGGTGGCCTGGTATGTGTGGAGCCACGGCCAGCCCGCTCCGCGGCTGGCGCAGGGCATCATGGTGATGGGCGTGCTGGCGCTGGCGGTCTGGGGGTATTTCGCCTTCTTGCGGCTGCGCACCGTGCCGCCGGGGCCGCGGATGAATTTCGAAGTGGCGCGCGCCTGGGACCTGGTGCGGCAGGACCTGACGGCGCGGCAGGCGATGTTCGTGCGCTGGGGGCTGGTGCTGCTTGCCATCGGCATGATCGACACCGTCGCCATCGGGCTGTGGCAGATGTTCTATCAATCGACCGCTATCGAAGGCTGGGACTCGCCGACCGGCGATGCCATCAAGCTTTCGCCGTTCGTGGCCGTGGTGCTGGTGCCGGTGGCGCGCTGGCTGCTCAAGCAGGTCGGGCCGGTCGATCCCAAGTCGTGGATCGACCGTATCAAGGCGATGGGGCTCAAGGCCGCGACAATGCTGGTTGCGGTGCTGCTGGTGCTGTTCGTCGCGCTGTTCTGGACAATTGCCGCCTATGCGGTGGCGTGGCGGGTGTATGACGGCGCGCTGCCGGGGCTGCCGAAGGGGCGCGACGGGCTGTTGTGGCTGATCGGGCTGATGCTGCTGCTCAACGTGCTGCTCGGCTATGTCGCGGCGTTCCTCAACCTGTCGTCGCTGTCGACCTTTTATGCCGCGCGGCTACGGCGCGCCTACCTCGGGGCGACCAACCGCAACCGATTTGACGGCCGCGAAATGGGCGTCGACAAGGCCGAGCGCGACGATGAAATCCGCATCAGCGACTATTACGGCGGCGATGCGGCGCCGTTGCACCTGATCAACATCACGCTCAACGAAACCCAAAGCGAAGGCTCGAACCTCGTCCAGCGCGAACGCCACGGCCGCAACCTCGTGCTGTCGCCGGCGGGCATCATTACCACGCGCGGCACCTATGACCGGTTGCAGCGCATCCAGATCACCCCGCCCGAATACGCTTCGCCCGCCGAGACGGCGGCGCTCGCCGCGCTCGACGCCGGCTTTCCCGCCAAGCCGCCGGGCGAACCGATCCCGATGTCGGCGTGGGTGGCGATTTCGGGCGCAGCGTTTTCGACCGGGCTCGGCGCGCAGACCAGTATCGGCATGGCGATGCTCGCGGGGCTGGCGAACATTCGGCTCGGTTATTGGTGGAACCGGTCGCGCAACCCGCCGGGCGAAATCATCACCAAGGCGCTCGAAAGGCCGGGCAAGCTGCTCGCCGAATGGCACAAATGGCCGCGCTACGCCGTCGCCGGCTGGCAGGCGTTCGTCGCGCACAAGCCATGGGTCATCCAGATCTACCTGCTCGGCGAATTCACCGGCACCTTCCACGGCTCGGACCGCCAGCGCTGGTATCTGACCGACGGCGGGCATTTCGAAAACACCGCAGTCTATGAACTGATCCGCCGCAAGCTGCCGTTCATCGTGGTGTCCGACAATGGCGAGGACAGCGCGCGGATTTTCGACGACCTCGCCAATCTGGTGCGCAAGGCGCGTGTCGATTTCGGCGCCGAGATCGTCTTCGAGGACGACGCCGGGCTCGACGCGGTGCTCGGCCATGACAAGGCGCTGCGCTGCGCCTTCCGCGCGCTGCCCAAGCTCGCCAGCGAAGATGATGCGGCGAACAGCGCGGTGGCGATGCTGGCGCGCGTCACCTATCAGGACGGCAGCGGCGGGACGCTGGTGGTGGTCAAGCCGCGGCTGGCGGGCAGCGTGCCGCTCGACGTGCTGAGCTATCACTACCGCAACCCGGTTTTCCCCAACCAGCCGACGATCGACCAGTTCTTCGACGAGGCGCAGTGGGAAAGCTATTTCCGGCTCGGGCGGCTGAGCGGCGAGCGGGTGTTTGCCGAATCGACGAACGGGCGTTGGTATCCGGCACTGTTCACCCGGCATTATTGATTGAAAGTGCCGCGCCGGCTGATCTGCGGCGAGCTCGACTGGTGCAACGGGCTTTCCGGGCTGAAGGTATCTGGCGCGCGCGCGGCGCGCCCACGCCTGGGCCGGGTAGCTCGATGAACTTGCAGGTCAGCATCGACACGGCGATCAGCGACAGCAGCATGACGATGGTCAGCACCGTGCCCTGCAGCAGCGTTTCGCCGAAGACCGGCAGGCGCAGCGGGTTGCTGGCAGACATGAAATCGTACCTGGTCTTTTTTTGGCCAGGATGTTGAGGACGTTGGCCATGCGTTCCTGCACGAAGACATGGACCATGCAGATCGAATAGCTCAGCGCGCCGAGATACACCGGCAGGCGCGTGCTCAGGCCGCGGTTGATGAAGCCGCCGTCACGCGCGAAAACCAGCACGGTGACCGCGAACAGCAACGGCCCCAGCACGGTCCTGCGCGTTTCACCGCTAGTCGACAGGAAGAAGACGACGGCGAAGATCACATAGGCCCAGGCCTCGGAGCGATCGACGCTGACAGGTTGTTCCAGGTTTCGGCGCCGAACGATGAAAAGCCACGTAGCAGCAGTATGTTGCTGACCTGCCCCGAGACACTGTGCGCGGTATCGAATGGTTCATGGTTGGTCTTCAGCTGCCCTGGATCAGTCTCCAGCTTTTCATTGGCGAATTGGCGTGGAAATGAAACAGGCACACGAAATCCGCGCAAATACCTCGCATCGAATCAAGCGCCAGAAAACTTTGTGCTTTGATCATGGCCTTACCCAGTCTGATTTTTGACGCCTGTCTTCTCGCCGGCCAAAAATGTCTTTTTCAAATCAAATGCTTATACTGAACTTTGCAAGAGTGCCGCCGAAATCTGTCAAATCGGCAGGCCGCCGCGCGCGATGCACGGGCTGGCGCGCGCCCGGATGACAGAAATGTTTCGAAAAATTAACAAGAACGAAATATTGGCAGGCATGCACTAGCTTGCTGGAAGATGAACGGTCCAATTTTTAACATTTGGCGGTGAACCGTGCCGAAAATAGTGTCGCCTGAGTTAATTTTCCAAGTCGTTAACTAATTATTCCGAATTCTTCTGCGACTTGAAGCCAGGGGTCGGAACTGAACAAGGGCAAACGGAATTCAAAAAAGGGTGAGCTTAGCATGACAATCCAGACTATTTCGGTTTCGACCGCGGCCGGCCTGCTTTCGGCACTGTCGACATCCACCGGTGGCGAAACAATCCAGCTGACACCGGGCGACTACGGCGCGATTTACCTGACGAAGTACAGTTTCACCCAGCCGGTAACGATTGTCGGCGGTACGTTCGACAATATCCAGGTGACCAGCAGCAACGGCCTGAATTTCGAAGATACCACGGTCCATTTCGTTCCCGACGCGACGAGCACCAACAACAGCCAGGGCATCCGTGTCTGGGCCAGTTCGGATATCCACTTCAACAATGCAACGCTGGTCGGCGGCCCGTCGGTCAACGGCGTCGACCCGAGCGCCGCGTACGGCGATTCGACGGGCAACGTCATCGGCTATCCCGTCGGCAAGGGCATCAATATCGACGCCAGCAGCAATGTTTCGGTCACCAACAGCGATATTTCGATGTTCGCCAAGGGTATCACCTTCGCGGGTGGCAGCAACATTCTGATCGATAACAACGACATTCACGACCTGCGGACAACGCCGATCAGCGGCACCACCTATTCGAATCTGACGATCACCAACAACCATAGCTGGGACAGCTTCCCTTGGCAGTTCGGCGTGCAGGATCACGGCGACCGCATTCACGTCTGGACCAACGGTTCGTCGCTTCCCGGACTGGTGATTTCGAACAATTACCTCGACCAGGGGGCCGGCGATCCGATGCTCGGCATCTATCTTGATGACAATGGGTCGGGTTACGGCTTCCCCGACGCGGTGATCAGCGGCAATACGCTGATCGACGGCACCGGACAGGGCGTCCTGCTCGAGAATGTCACGGGCACAGTGTCGAACAACACGCTGATCTGGTCGGGTTATGGCACGCAGGCGAACAATGCACCGCGCTTCGATGTCAACGATCACAGCGACCACATCACCTTCACCGACAATACCGGTGACGTATCGATCGAGACGGGTTCGACCCACCTCAACATCATTCGCCAGATCGGCATGATCTACGAAGACGCGACGATGTCCTCGGCCGATCGTGACACCATCTTCATCGACTATATGGTGATCACCGCACGCAACAGCTACACGCTCAATGCGACGACTTCGGACCTGTATTTTCAAGGCGGCACCGGCAATTTCGTCGGCACCGGCAACGCGCTCGACAACTACATCGTCGGCGGCACCGGCAACGACACGCTGACCGGCAACGGCGGCGCCGACTATCTGGAAGGCAAGACCGGCAACGACACCTATGTCATCGATAACCTCAGCCAGTACATCTACGATTCGGGCGGCACCGATCTGATCAAGGCGAAGATTTCGTGGACGCTGCAGACCGGCATCGAAAATCTCACCTATATCGGCACCGGCGGCGCGACGCTGGGCGGCAACAGCGCCCCCAACACCATCATCGGCGGCGCCGGCAATGATACGCTGATCGGCAACGGCGGCGCCGACAAGCTGCAGGGCGGACTCGGCAACGACACCTATATCCTCGACAATTCGACACAGGTGGTGACCGATACCGGCGGCACCGACACCATCGTGTCGAACCTCAACAAGGTGCTGCAGACCGGCATCGAAAATCTGACGCTGACCGGCGCCGCGGTCTTTGCCACCGGCAACACAGTCGCAAATACGCTGGTTGGCAATGACCTCAACAACACGCTCGACGGCAAAGCCGGTGCCGATTTGATGTACGGCGGTGCCGGTGATGACACTTACATCATCGACAATGTCGGCGACCAGGCCATCGAAATCGTCGGCGGCGTCGATGCCGGCAGCAAGGACACCATCAAGACCGCGCTGACCAGCTGGACGCTTGGTGTGGGCATCGAGTCGCTGGTTTTTACCGGCGCCAACACCGTAAACAATGCCGGCACCGGCAATGCGCTCGACAATTATATATCTGGTCGCGGGGCGATCGACACGCTCAACGGTGGTGACGGCGCCGACCGCATCTATGGCAATGCCGGCAATGACATCATCAACGGCGGTGCCGGCAGCGACCTGCTCAACGGCGGGACCGGCAACGACAATTTCATCTTCTACCGGGGTGAAGCTTACGGCGACTCGATCACCGATTACAACGGTCGCCTTTCGACCGTCGGCGATTCGATCGAGCTGCGCGGCTGGGGCACGGGGTCGACCTTCACCAACATCGCCGGCACCAACTTCTGGGTGATCCATGACGGTCTGGACGGATACGAAGAGTATATCACGGTCATCGGCGGTATCCACGCGAGCGACTGGTCGTTCACCCAGTCGGTCACCAGCGTGTCCGGCTTGAGCGCCAACGTATCGCCGATGTCGGCGCCGGCGCTGGATACGCAAGGCGTCGATCTGCTGGCGGTCGCGTCGGTCGAAATCGACCTCGTGCTCGATCCCAGCGACACGACCGGCTTTTCGGACGTGCTCGATGACGACAACGACGAGGGCGATGTGCTGCCCGATGACGGCGCCGACGCCGCCGCACCGGCTGACGACGCCTCGGGCGCCTTCGAACCGGCCCTCCCCGAAGCAGCGGACGGCCGCGGCGGCGGCCACGGCAACGGCGGCGACCATGCTGTATTCTGGGTGCCGACCGGCCACGCCGAACACCATATCCAGCAGCACCAGGTCTGATCGAACGCCGCGCCGCGCGCCGCCGGTGGCTCCACCGGTCGCCCGCGGCTTGCACTGCACGCGCCGGTCTGCCAGTTATGCGCGCATGTCATCTGCCACCAAGCGCAAGGGAGCCGGCGTGCCAAAGGCCAATCGCAACATCCGCAACCAGGGTGCCGCATGACCGCGCGCCAGGCCGCCGAATGGGCGCACCACGCCGCGTGCTGGACGGCGTTCCCCAGCGCCGCCGACCTGTGGGAGGACAACCTCGCTCCCGCGCAGGCCGAAGTCGCGGCGATGATCCGTGTCATCGCGGAAAGCGAACGTGTCGAGCTGCTGGTCAACGGACTCGCCGCCGAACTCGCGGCGCGCGACCTGCTGGGCAGCGCCAATGTCGGCTTCCACCAGTTCGGATTCGGCGACATCTGGCTGCGCGACACCGGCCCGCTGTTCCTGTCATCGCCGGTCGGCCATGCCGCGGCGGCGTTCCGCTTCAACGGCTGGGGCGGCAAGTACGACCTGCCTGGCGATGATGCCGTCGCCGCGTTCGTGGCGACGACTGCGGGCGTGCCGCTGGCGCGCCACGACTGGGTGCTGGAGGGCGGCGCCATCGATGTCGATGGCACGGGGCTGGCGGTGACCACCGAACAATGCCTGCTCAACCCCAACCGCAACCCGCGCATGGACGCCAACGAAATCGCCTCGCACTTGCGCCGCGACCTCGGCATCGACCGGCTGCTGTGGCTCGGTGACGGGCTGGAGGGCGACCATACCGACGGCCATGTCGACAACCTCGCGCGCTTCGTGGCGCCGGGCGTGCTCGCCGTGCCGGCACCCAGCGGCAGCGATGATCCCAACGCCGATGTCTATGAGGACGCGCATGCCCGTGCCCGCGACTTCGGGCTCGACGTCGTGACGATTCCGTCGCCCGGCCGCATCATCGTCGACGGTGAGGTCGTGCCCGCCAGCCACATGAACTTCTACATCGCCAATGGCGCCGTCATCGTGCCGACCTATGGCAGCGCCTATGGCGACGCCGCGGTCGCGGCGGTCGCGGCGCTGTTCCCGACGCGCAAGGTCGTCGGGCTGCCGGCGCTGCACGTGCTGAGCGGCGGCGGCAGCTTCCACTGCATCACCCAGCAGCAGCCGCTCTGAATGCTCTACCTCGCGGTCAAGGCGCTGATTTCGGGGGTTATCGTCGCGGCAGTATCGGAAATCGCGCGGCGCAGTCCGGCCGGTGGCGCGCTACTGGCGTCGCTGCCTTTGGTGTCGGTGCTCGGCATGATCTGGCTGTGGCGCGACACGCAAGATGTCGAGCGGATGGCGGCGCACGTCGGCGCGACATTCTGGTATGTGCTGCCGTCGCTGCCGATGTTCGTGGTCATCCCGCTGCTGCTGCGCGCCGGTATCGGCTTCGCGCCGGCGCTGGTTGCGGGTTGCGTGCTGACGATGGTGCTGTATCTGGCGATGGTGGTGGTGCTGGCGCGCTTCGGCATCACGCTTTAACTGCAGGAGTCGGGCGATGCGCCAAGTCACCGTGGCCGGGTTGCAACTTGCATTCAGCGACAACCGCGACGCCGATATCGCGATGACCGCAGCTGCGGTGCGCGCGGCGGCCGCCGCCGGCGCGCAGGTCATCCTGCCGCCCGAACTGTTCGAAGGCCATTATTTCTGCCGCCACGAGGACGAGAGCCTGTTCGCGCGCGCGCTGCCCGTCGACAAGCACCCCGCGGTCGAAGCAATGCGCGAAGTCGCAAGGGACACCCGCACCTATATCCCCACCAGCTTCTTCGAAAAGGACGGGCACCACCACTACAACAGCCTCGCGATGATCGACGACAGCGGCGCGGTCATGGGCGTCTACCGCAAGAGCCATGTCCCCGACGGCCCAGGCTATGAGGAAAAATTCTACTTCCGCCCCGGCAACACCGGCTTCAAGGTTTGGCCGACGAAGCACGGCGTCATCGGAGTCGGCATCTGCTGGGACCAATGGTACCCTGAAACTGCGCGCGCCATGATGCTCGCCGGCGCCGAGGTGCTGATGTTTCCCACCGCGAGCGGCAACGAGCCGCACGACCCCAGTCTCGACCCCCCCCGCAAGAGCCTCCGGG
>CALMPZ010000032.1 GCA_937871645.1 uncultured Polymorphobacter sp. | reverse complement strand
GCCGCCGTAGCGTTCGGGCCAGATCATCCCGATCAGCCCGGCGGCGCCGGCGGCGCGGCTGAAGCCTACATCGGCGACCGCCCAGCAATTGGCGCGGTGCGCGGCGGGGTTGCCTGGAACCGTCGCGGCGACCAGCGCGCGCACACGGTCGCGCAGGTCCCCGACATCGGGCAATACGGGCAGCGGGGCGGCGAAGATCGACATGCCGCTACGATAGCCCCAATGCGCGCCGGTGCAACGCCGTCATGATCAGAACTCGACGCAAATCTTGCCGAAGTGCGTGCCCGATTCCTGCTTGCGGAACGCGTCGGCCAGGCCTTCGAGCGGGAACGAACAATCGATCACCGGCTTGATCCCCGACACGTTGATCGACCGGATCATGTCGAGCTGATTGTCGCGGCTACCGACGGTCAGCCCGATCAGCCGGATCTGGTTGCCCATGATCGCCACCGTCGTGACCGGCCCGGCATA
The DNA here is from genome assembly GCA_937871645.1 of uncultured Polymorphobacter sp. Classification (GTDB taxonomy): domain Bacteria; phylum Pseudomonadota; class Alphaproteobacteria; order Sphingomonadales; family Sphingomonadaceae; genus Polymorphobacter_A. Next base: position 3,349 of record CALMPZ010000032.1, on the reverse strand, counting down.
GCCCGCCAGCACGCCGATCAGCGCGATATGGCCACCAAGGCGGCTGGCCATGATCGACTGGTTGAGCGTCCCGGAACCGCCGATTTCGACGACATGGTCGACGCCGCGCCCGCCGGTAAAGGCCTTGGCGGCAACGCCCCAGTCTTCGGTGGTCTTGTAGTTGATCAGATGGTCGGCGCCCATCGCCTTGAGGCGTTCGAGCTTGGCATCGGACGACGAGGTGGCGATGACGGTCGCACCAAGCGCCTTGGCAAACTGCAGCGCGAAGATCGACACGCCGCCGGTGCCCTGCACAAGCACCGTCGCGCCGGGCTTGATCTGGCCGTCGACGACCAGCGCACGCCATGCTGTCAATCCGGCGCAGGTCAGCGTCGCGGCCTCGGCGTGGCTATAGCCCTTGGGCGCATGCGTGAAGGCCTTGGCGGCGGCGGTCACGGTTTCGCTGGCGAAGCCGTCATTGCGATCGCCGGGGACTTGCGAGATCAGCTCGGGGGTGGCCTCGCCGGTCCACCACAGCGGAAAGAAGGTGCTGACGACATGGTCGCCGGGCTTGAATTCGGTGACGCCGCTGCCGACAGCTTCGACAACGCCGGCGCCGTCACTCATCGGTACGCGACCTTCGGGCGTCGGGATCGCGCCCTTGACGACGGCATAGTCGTGGTAATTGAGCGAAGTGGCATGGACGCGGACGCGGATTTCACCGGTGCCGGGCTCGCGCGGCGCGATATCGTCGAGGTACAGATTTTCCAGCCCACCTGGCTTGCGCAGACGCATGACCTTCATTGTTCGACTCCCCGGCATTGCTCGTTGATTGGTTGACGTATACGTCATGCCTTAACCAAGCGCGGGTTTTGCGCAACAGGCAAATGGGGAGATGCGACGATGAAGGCAGCAGTCTATTACGAAAACGGTGGTCCCGAGGTGTTGCGCTACGAAGACGTCGCCGATCCCGCATGCGGCCCACGCAATGTCGTCATCAAGGTCGCAGCCGTCAGCATCGAAGGCGGCGACACGCTCAACCGCTTCGGCGGGCCGCTGGTCACACGGCCGCATATTGTCGGCTATCAGGCATCGGGCACCGTCGTGCAGGTCGGCAGCGAGGTCACCACGCACAAGCTCGGTGACCGCGTCGCCACCGTCAACGGCTGGGGCAGCCACGCCGAACTTCGCGAAGTGCCGGCGCGCAATGCCTGGGCTGTTCCCGACGGACTCGACCTCGCGGCCGCATCGATCATCCCCGTCACCTTCGGCACCGCGCATGAATGCCTGTTCGACGCCGGGCAGCTCAAGGCCGGCGACACCGTGCTGGTGCAGGCGGGCGCCAGCGGCGTCGGCATAGCGGCGATCCAGCTGGCCAAGGCCGCCGGTGCTACCGTCATCGCCACTGCCTCATCCGATGACCGGCTCGCCAAGCTCAAGGCTTACGGCCTCGACCATGGCATCAACTACAAGGCCCACGCCGTACCCGCCGAAGTCATGCGGCTGACCGACAACAAGGGCGTTGCGGTGGTCGTCGATCCGGTCGGTGGCAGTACCTTGCAGGGCAGCATCGATTCGCTCGGCTACCGCGGCCGCGTCGCCTCGGTGGGTGCCGCCGGACGCGAGCCGATGAAGGTCGATGTCGGGTCGCTGATGGGCGGCAACCGCACGTTGCGCGGCGTCTTCCTCGGCGCCGAAATCATGACCGACCGCGTCCATGACATGATCGCCGGGCTATTCACCCAGGCAGCCCACGGCCAGATCAAGCTGGTCATCGACACGACCTTCCCGCTCTCCGAAGCCGCCGCCGCCCACGCCTATATCGAAAGCCGCGCCGCCGTCGGCCGCGTGCTGCTGATCCCCTGAGCCGCAAGATTGCGGTTGCATCAGCCACGGTCGCGGTTAACGTCAACGTCAACAATCATAACCTTGGGACACTCGACATGCTCGGCAACAAGCTGCGTTTCGGCGCCTTCATCGCCCCCTTCCATGCCATGGATGAAAATCCGACCTTGTGCCTCGAGCGCGATCTCGAGCTCGTGCAATGGATGGACAAGCTCGGCTTCGACGAAGCGTGGATCGGCGAGCATCACTCGGCAGGCTTCGAACTCATCGCCAGCCCCGAACTGTTCATCGCCACCGTTGCCGAACGCACGCGCAACATCCGCCTCGGCACCGGCGTATCTTCGCTGCCGTATCACCACCCGCTGATGCTCGCCGACCGCATCAACCAGCTCGACCACATCACCCGCGGCCGCGTCATGTTCGGCGTCGGTCCCGGCGCGCTGCCGTCGGACGCGTTCATGATGGGCATCCCTGTCGCCAAGCAGCGCGACCGCATGGACGAAGCGCTCGCGGTGCTGGTGCCGCTGCTGCGCGGCGAGACGGTGACCGCCAAGACCGAATGGTTCGAACTCAACAGCGCCCGGCTGCAGATGACGCCGTTCAGCCGGCCGTCGGTTGAAATCACCGTCGCATCGCAGGTCTCGCCGACCGGCGCGCAGGCCGCCGGCCTGCACGGACTCGGGCTGCTGTCGATCGGCGCGACTTCGACCGGCGGCTTCAACGCACTGTCGTCGAACTGGGCGATTGCCGAGGAAGCTGCGCGCGCATCGGGCCAGACGATGGACCGCAACAACTGGCGATTGGTTGGCCCGATGCACATCGCCGAAACCCGCGAACAGGCACGCGCCGATGTGCGCTACGGCCTGCACAACTGGCTGCATTATTTCCGCGATGTCGCGGCGCTGCCGCTGGCGCCCGATGACGGCACCGACCCCGTCGATGCGCTGATCGCCAATGGCATGGCAGTCATCGGCACCCCCGATGACGCGGTGGCGCAGATCGAACGGCTGCAGGCGCAGTCGGGCGGCTTCGGCGCGTTCCTCAACATGGACCAGAACTGGGCGCCCTGGGATGCCAAGCGCCGCAGCTACGAGATGCTGGCGCGCTATGTCATGCCGCGCCTGCAGAACCTCAACGACAACCGCGTCGCCTCGCTCGACTGGGCGGCGGCCAACCGCCCCGAGTTCATCGGCCAGGTCCAGGCTGCCGTCGGGGCGCGCATTGTCGGGCATATCGCGACCAAGGGCACCGAAAACATCAGCCCCGAAATCCTCGCGGCACTCGCCGAGGCGGCAAAGCAAGCCTGACCCCAAACAGCGCGCACGCACAGCGGCCTTGACGTCGTGCGTGCCGCGCGCAATCCTGTTGCGAAGGCGTGAAATCGCCGGTTGGTCGCGTGCTTTGTCTTGTCTTGGGTGGGAGGACCGGCGTCATGCAATCTCGGATTTCACGGGGCGCACTTGCGGTCGCGCTGATTGTCGCGGCCGGGCTCGGAGCCACGGCGTGCAAGAAGAAGGCCGTCGAG
>CALMPZ010000031.1 GCA_937871645.1 uncultured Polymorphobacter sp. | reverse complement strand
CCGCGCTTGAGGCCACGGCGTTCGAGTTCGTCGAGCACCGTGCCGATCAGGATCGAACCGGTGGCGCCGATCGGGTGACCGAGTGCGCAGGCACCGCCGTTGACGTTAACCTTGTTGCGGTCGAGCTTGAGGTCGCGGATGAACTTTTCAGCGACGACGGCGAACGCTTCGTTGACTTCCCACAGGTCGATATCATCGACCGTCAGACCAGCCTTGGCGAGCACCTTGCGGGCGGCCGGCACCGGTGCGTTGAGCATCAGCGTCGGGCAGTCACCCATGTTGGCGGTCGCCACGATGCGGGCGCGCGGCTTGAGGCCATGCTTGTCGGCATAGGCCTTCGAGGTGATGAGGATGGCGGCGGCGCCATCGACAACGCCCGAGCTGTTGCCGGCGTGGTGAACGCTGTGGAACTTCACATCGGGGTACTTGGCGTTGATCGCCTGGCGGAAGGTTTGGCCATCGGGCTGCACCGACAGGTCGGCGACGACATCGAACGAGGCCTTCAGGCCGGCGAGGCCTTCGGCGGTCGTCTGCGGACGCGGGAACTCTTCATGATCGAGCGCGACCGAGCCGTCTTCGTTGTAGACGGTGATCAGGCTCTTGTCGAAGCGGCCTTCCTTGATGGCGACTTCGGCGCGGCGCTGCGATTCGAGGCCGAGCGCATCGAGGTCTTCGCGGGTGATGCCTTCCATCGCGGCAATCGCGTCGCCGCAAACGCCCTGGTGCGACTGCGGGTGGATTTTCTGCAGGTGGGCGTTGCCCGACCCCATGCCGAGCGGCTTCAGGCCGGCTGCCATTTCCTCGGCGCCGACCGACGTCGTGTACGACATCATTTCGGTGCCGCCGGCGATGACGCAATCTTCCATGCCCGACATGACCGAAGCGGCCGCGAGATTGACGCTGGTGATGCCGCCGCCGCAGAAGCGGTCGAGCGTCATGCCGCTGGCCTTCATGTCGAAGCCGGCATCGAGCGCTGCCATGCGGCCGAGATCGCCGCCCTGCTTGCCCTTTTGCGTGCTCGTCGACCAGATGATGTCATCGACGGTCGCGGTGTCGAGGTGGTTACGCTCCTTGAGCGCCTTCATGACGGTGGCGGCGAGGTGCTGCGGGTGCAGGTGCGACAGCGCGCCCTTGCCGGGCTTGCCGATGCCGCGCGGGGTGCGGACTGCGTCGATGATATAAGCGTCAGCCATGGGGAGATCCTTTCAGAATTGACGTGATACAGAGTCGGAACCGCGCTGCTGTGGCAGACCAATGCGGCCTTGTGCAATACACTTGTGCAACTTTGCGGACGGTGGCACGCGCTGCGCTGCAACATTATTCCAATCCGGCAGTGCTTTGCGCCTGTCGGCAACACGAGGGCCGCATGACCGAATCCCATACCGCGATCCGCGAGGAAGTCGCCAAATTGTGCCAGCAATTCCCCGGCGACTACTGGCGCGCCAAGGACCGCGACCGCGCCTACCCCGGCGAATTCGTCGCGGCGCTGACGCAGGCCGGCTATCTCGCGGCGCTGATTCCCGAAGGATATGGCGGCGCCGGGCTGCCGCTGTCGGGGGCGGCGGCGATCCTCGAGGAAATCCAGCGCCAGGGCGGCAACGGCGGCGCCTGCCACGCGCAAATGTACATCATGGGGACGCTGCTGCGGCATGGCTCCGACGCGCAAAAGGCGCAGTATCTGCCGCGCATCGCCACCGGCGAGCTGCGGCTGCAGGCGTTCGGCGTCACCGAGCCGACCAGCGGTACCGACACGCTGGCGCTGAAAACGACTGCGGTGCGTGACGGAGACGACTATGTCGTCAACGGCCAGAAAATCTGGACGAGTCGCGCCGAACATTCGGACCTGATGCTGCTACTGGCGCGCACCAGTCCGCGCGACCAGGTCGCCAAGCGCACTGACGGCCTGTCGGTGCTGCTCGTCGACATGCGCGCCGCCGTCGGCAACGGGCTGACCATCCGGCCGATCGACACGATGATGAACCATGCGACGACCGAGGTGTTCTTCGACAACCTCCGCGTCCCCGCCGCCAATCTGATCGGCACCGAAGGGCAGGGGTTCCGCTACATCCTGTCAGGCATGAACGCCGAACGCATATTGATTGCCGCCGAATGCATAGGCGACGCCAAATGGTTCATCGACAAGGCGAGCGCCTATGCCAAGGAACGGCAGGTGTTCGGCCGCCCCATCGGCCAAAACCAGGGCGTGCAGTTCCCCATCGCCCGCGCCTATGCCCAGATGCGCGCCGCCGAGCTGATGGTTCACGATGCCCTCCGCCAGTATGAGGCGGGCGAAAACGCCGGCGCCGAAGCCAATATGGCGAAGATGCTCGCCGCCGAAGCCAGCTGGGCCGCCGGCGAAGCCTGCATCCAGACGCATGGCGGCTTCGGCTTTGCCGCCGAATATGACATCGAACGCAAGTTCCGCGAAACGCGGCTGTACCAGGTGGCGCCGATCTCGACGAACCTGATCCTGTCGTATGTGGCGGAGCATGTGTTGGGGATGCCGCGGAGCTACTGACAGCGAAAGCGGTCAAGTCGGCATGCCCGCTTGATCCTCCCCGGCTTCGGGGAGGGGGACCATGCACTTCGCATGGTGGAGGGGTTTTCCACGCCCAGCGAAAGTTCCAGACCGCATCGACGACAACCCCTCCACCGCCAAGAGGCGGTCCCCCTCCCCGAAGCCGGGGAGGGCCTTCGCTTTGCAACGCCTAGCGGTTTTGGGCTCTGCTGCTCCACTTGACGTGCACGGCACCCAGGGCGCAAAATCACGGCCATGCGTGACACCCCCGCCCGGATCAACATGAACACCTATTTTGACCGCGCCGAAATGCGTGCGGTGACCGAGCGCTCGACGGCGTGGGGGGTGTTCATGATCGTGCATTGCTGGGCGGTGATCGCGGCGGCGATGGCACTGGTGGCTTGGGCGCCCAATCCGCTGACGATTTTGCTGGCGATTGCGATCATCGGCACGCGCCAGCTCGGGCTGGCGATTCTGGTGCATGAGGGCGCGCACGGCGGGCTGGCGACCAACGAGAAGCTCAACCTGTGGCTCAGCCAGTGGCTGTGCGCCTATCCGACGTTTTCGGAGACGCTGGCGTACCGGCGCTACCACATGAAGCACCACCGGCTGACGCAGATGCGCGAAGACCCCGACCTGTCGCTGTCGGCGCCGTTCCCGACGACGCGCGCCAGCATCAAGCGCAAGATCATCCGCGATCTCACCGGCCAGACCGGCTTCAAGCAGCGCCGCGCGCAGTTGATGGCGGCGCTCGGCACCCCCGACATGGCGCTCGCCGACCGTGCCCGGCTGTTCGGCGCCAAGCTCGGCCGTGCGTTTGCCGTCAATATCGCGATGGCGGTCGGGCTGGCGCTGCTCGGCTATTGGTGGCTGTATCCGCTGCTGTGGATCGTGCCGCTGCTGACCTGGCACATGCTCGTCACGCGCATCCGCAACATCGCCGAACATGCGATGGTCCACGACGCCGACCCATGGCGCATCGCGCGCACCACACACGCCAACTGGCTCGGCCGCGCGTTCATCGCGCCCTATTACGTCAACTATCACGCCGAACATCACATCATGCTCTACGTGCCCTGCTACCGGCTGCCGCTGATGCACCGGCTGCTCGATGCCAAGGGCCTCAAGCCCAAGCTCGAAACCTTGCCGGGCTATGCGGCAGTGCTGCGGATGGCGGCGCCGGCCTGAAGGTCGAAGGGCCTCCGGCGGGCAGGGGCTTGCCCCTGCACCCATTAATTTCCCGCACTACATCGACCGACGTTGGCTATGGATGCACCCATCCGACATATGGGTGCAGGGGC
>CALMPZ010000030.1 GCA_937871645.1 uncultured Polymorphobacter sp. | reverse complement strand
TCGAAATCGGCATGCTCGGCGCCTATGGCTGCGCGATGCGCACCGCGTTCAACGGCTTCACCAATGGTGATACCGTGGTGGTGAGCGACGAGCCGATGGACAGCGCCTATGGTGACACCGAAGTGACACCTTCGGTCGTTACACCGATCCGCAAGGTCAATTCGTAGTTCTACTTTCGTCATCCCGGCGCAGGCCGGGACCCAGTTCGGTTCCGCATATCCAGCGGTGCGTGTAAAAGCAGCAACTGGGTCCCGGCTTTCGCCGGGATGACGGCAAGGGAATTTGTTTCAACCCGTTCGGCGCCGGATGGTCCGGCCACGGGCGACGTTCTTACACGTCGAGCCACTCATCCAAGGAGTGACCCAATGACCAACCCGATCAACGCCCAGCGCAAGGCCGAACTGCTGTCGAAGGTTGTCGAGCACATCGACATCCGCAGCTTCGACGCGCGCCCGATCATCGACGGTATGGCGAACATGAGCTTCACGTCGCGCGACCTCGCGCGCGCCACGGCGATCTACAACCAGATGCTCGCCGACCCCGATTGCACGATCTTCCTCGTCATCGCCGGTTCGACCAGCGCCGGCGGGTGCATGGACCTGTACGCCGAACTGCTGCGCAACAACATGGTCGACGGCATCGTCGCCACCGGCGCGACGATCGTCGATATGGATTTCTTCGAAGGCCTTGGCCACAAGCATTATCAGGCGCTTGAAGTGCCCGACGATGACACGCTGCGCTCGCTGCTCATCGACCGCATCTACGACACCTATATCGATGAAGAGCAGCTGCAGGACTGCGACCACACCATCCTCGAAATCGCCAACAGCCTCGAACCGCGCGCCTATTCGAGCCGCGCGTTCATCCGCGAAATGGGCAAGTATCTCAGCGTGCACGGCAAGAAGGACAACAGCCTCGTCAAGCTGGCGTACGAGCATGACGTGCCGATCTTCTGCCCGGCGTTCGTCGACTCGTCGGCAGGCTTCGGCCTCGTCAAGCACCAGGTCGACCGCGCCAAGGAAGGCAAGCCGTACATGGTGCTCGATGCCATCGCCGACTTCCGTGAACTGACCGACATCAAGATCAAGGCTGGCACCACCGGGCTTCTCATGATCGGCGGCGGCGTGCCGAAGAACTTCATCCAGGACACGGTCGTCTGCGCCGAAATCCTCGGCCATGACGATGTGCAGGTCCACAAGTACGCCGTGCAGATCACCGTCGCCGACGTCCGCGACGGCGCCTGCTCGTCGTCGACGCTGCAGGAAGCCGCGAGCTGGGGCAAGGTCAACACCGGCATCGAACAGATGGTGTTCGCCGAAGCCGGCTCGGTGATGCCGCTGCTCGCCAGCGACGCCTATCACCGCGGCCTGTGGAAGACCCGCGCCAAGCACGCCTGGGGCAAGATGTTCGCCTGAGGCGACACGTCGAAGCAATGAAGAGCGCCCGGTGGCAACGCCGGGCGCTTTTCGTTTGTGTTGCCCCCCGAAAATGAAAGGCAAGGATACAGAATCTGTTCATACAGACATTGCTAGATCCGCGCGCGTCGCTGCTTGCACTGCGCCGAATCGGGCCAACATAGCGCGACATGTGTTGGAGCAAGTTTATGCGTTCGCAAGGTTTCCCGCTTTTCAAAACCAGTTTGGGCGTCGTTGCATTGGCAGGTTCGGCGCTCGCCGGCGCCCACTATGCCGACCGGCTGCCGTGGCACACACCCGCAACCGTCATCAGCCAGCCGATACGCGTCACCCCGGTCGCGGCCATCGCCGCGCCGCAGCTCAAACCCGGCTCGCTCGCCGACATGGTCGCCGCCGTGGGCCCGAGCGTCGTGCAGATTGTCATCAAGCCGACCGCCGGCGTCCGCCAGATGCAATTCTTCGGCGCGCGCGACGAAGCGCCGACGCAGGGCGGCCTTGGTTCGGGGTTTATCGTCGATGCCAAGGGCATTGTCGTCACCAACAACCATGTCGTTGGCGACGCCGACACCGTCACCGTCCAGTTGAGCGACGGCCGCGAGTTGACCGGCCGCGTGCTCGGCCGCGACAAGCAGACCGACCTCGCCGTTGTGCAGATTCAAGGCGGCGGCAGCTTCCAGCCGGTCGCC
>CALMPZ010000029.1 GCA_937871645.1 uncultured Polymorphobacter sp. | reverse complement strand
ATCTGGGCAACACCGTGGTGCGCGCGCCGTTCGACGGCATCATCGGCAACCGCACCGTGCGCGTCGGGCAGTTCGTCCGCGTCGGGCAGCAGGTCATGGTGCTGGTGCCGCTGGCGTCGGTCTATGTCGTGGCGAATTTCAAGGAAACCCAGGTCGGCCGCATGGCGCCCGGCCAGTGCGCGACGATCAAGGTCGATGCCTTCCCCGACGCCAAGGTCACCGGACGGGTCTTGTCGGTAGCACCCGCCGCCGGCTCGCGGTTTTCGATGCTGCCGCCTGAAAACGCCACCGGCAACTTCACCAAGATCGTCCAGCGCGTGCCGGTCAAGATTGCGCTCGATCCGCTGCCGGCGGGGCTGCGGCTGGTGCCGGGCATGTCGGTCGATGCCGAAATTGACGTGCGTGACGCAGCGGCCAACTGATGGCCAGCGCCGCCGCCACCACTGACGGCGCGGTCCCCGAAACCGAATCGGGTATGCCGCCGTGGCCGCAGCTCATCGGCTTTTTGCTGATGGCGTTCGGCATGTTCATGGCGGTGCTCGACATCCAGATTGTCTCGGCATCGCTGACGCAGATCCAGGCCGGGCTGTCGGCTAGCGCCGACGAAATCAGCTGGGTGCAGACGAGCTATCTGGTGTCCGAAGTGGTGATGATCCCGCTGTCGGGGTTTCTGGCGCGGGCGCTGTCGACGAAATGGCTGTTCGTGCTGTCGTCCGCCGGCTTCACCATCGCCTCGGTGCTGTGCGCGACCGCGACCTCGATCAACGAGATGATCGTCTACCGCTCGATCCAGGGCTTTGTCGGCGGCGCGATGATCCCGACAATGTACGCGGGGATGTTCCTGATGTTCGGGCGCCGCGCCCAGACCGGCGTATCGGTCGCGGTCAGCCTGATCGTGACGCTGGCGCCGACGATCGGCCCGGCGCTCGGCGGCTGGATTTCGGAAGTCGCGTCGTGGCACTGGCTTTTCCTGGTCAACATCATCCCCGGTATCATCATCACCGTCGGCGTCTGGGCGCTGGTCGATGTCGACAAGCCCGACCTGCCGCTGCTGCGCCGCATCGACTTGATCGGGCTGCTGACGATGGCGCTGTTCCTCGGCGGGCTCGATTATGTGCTCGAGGAGGGCGCGCGCCACGACTGGTTCGCCGATCAGACGGTGTTGACGGTGTTCATCGTCGCCAGCCTTGCCGCGGTGGTGTTCTTCTGGCGCGCGCTCACCGAGGACGAGCCGATCGTCAACCTCAGGATTTTCGCCAATTCGAACTTCCTCACCGGCGGGCTGCTGGGGGCGGTGATCGGCATTGGGCTGTACGGGCTGGTCTATCTCTATCCGCTGTTTCTGGCGCGCGTCGCGCTGCTGTCGAGCGGCCAGATCGGCGCGACCCTGTGGGTGACCGGGCTGTCGATGCTGCTTGTCGCGCCGCTGACCGGCATGATGGCACGGCGCAGCGATCCGCGCCGCGTGCTGTTGTTCGGCTTTCTGATGCTGGCGCTATCGACCTGGATGACGCGCGGCATCACCGATGAATGGCGCTTTGCCGAGTTGTTCTGGCCGCAGGTGGTGCGCGGCGTCGGGTTGATCGCCTGCCTGACATCGGTGAGTGTCACCTCGTTCGCAACACTGCCGATGGACCAGATCAAGGATGCGGGCGGCATGTTCACGCTGATGCGCAACCTTGGTGGCGCGATGGGGCTGGCGATGATCAACACCATCGTGCTGTGGCGCACCAACCACCACTGGGCGCGGCTGTCGGAAAGCGTCAATCCGGGGCGACCCGAAGTGCAGGCGCAGCTCGACGCGCTGACCGCCAATGCGACCCTGCAGGGGCTGGCCGACCCTGATGCTGTTGCGGTGCGCGAGATCGGCCATCAGGTCATGGAGCAGGCGATGGTGATGGCCTATGCCGATTGCTTCACGGTGCTGTCGTGGATGTTTGTCATCGTCGCGATCATCCCGATGTTCCTCAAGCGCCCGCCGACGCTGGCAAGTGTCGCGGCCGCCGAATCACACTGAAAATCAACGCCAGCAGCAGCGCCACCCACGACACGCCAATCGCCAGTGATGTGCCCGGCACGCCGGCAAACAGCAGCAATGACCCAAGGCTGGTAACGACGATGACGGCACCGAGCAACTTGTAGATAATGCCGCGCCGCCGCAGCAGCGCCAGTCCGAGCACGGCACCGCCCAGCCCGAGGCCGGCAAATTTGATTGTACTGCCCGCCGCGAGCAGCGGCAGCATCGCCGGCGACAATTCGGGCCAGCGCGCGCCGATCCACAGCTGCGTCGCGGTCTCGACAATGTCGGCGACGACGCCGGCGCCGATCAACGCAAACGCCAGTGTCCGTAACCGCCCGCGCGCCAGCACCGCCGCGCCGAACAGCAGGAACGCGCCATAGGCCGGGATGAACGCCGCCAGATCGAGGATGTTCATGTCGTTGAGCATCACGACGCGCGCCGGGCACCCGAGCGCCACCGTCAGTTGTTCGGGGGTGCGCGCCAGCTGGAACGCGCCCAGCGCCGCATTGGGTAACGGATTGCCGACACCCTCGCAGTAAACGAACGGCCGCGCTGGAAACAGGCTGGCGATGACCAGCGTCAATATGCCGGCAACGATGGCAACCCAGACGAGGCGGCCGCGGCCAACAGGATAATCGGTCATGGCGAATTCCCCCAATCGGGCGCGTCATGGTCATGTGGTTGCAGCTACCGCTGTGGTCGCAGCTATCGCTGTCATTACGCCCATGGCCGTTTTCTGCCGGTTGCACCTGCGCGTCAACCGGTCTATCCGAACGGCGCAATCCAACTCTAGACCCAAGAGAGACCCCCATGGCACGCAACAAAATTGCGCTTATCGGCGCTGGCATGATCGGTGGCACGCTGGCCCACCTCGCCGCGGCGAAGGAACTGGGCGACGTCGTGCTGTTCGACATCGCCGAGGGCACGCCGCAGGGCAAAGCGCTCGATCTGGCGCAGTCGGGCCCCGTCGAAGGCTTTGACGTCACTCTCAAGGGTACCAACGACTACGCCGACATCGCCGGCGCCGACGTCTGCATCGTCACCGCCGGTGTGCCGCGCAAGCCCGGCATGAGCCGCGACGATTTGCTCGGCATCAACCTCAAGGTCATGAAGGCCGTCGGCGAAGGCATCAAGGCGCACGCCCCGAACGCCTTCATCATCTGCATCACCAACCCGCTCGATGCGATGGTCTGGGCGCTGCGCGAATTTTCGGGCGTGCCGCACCACATGATCTGCGGCATGGCCGGCGTGCTCGATTCGGCGCGCTTCCGCCACTTCCTCGCCGAAGAGTTCCAGGTTTCGGTCAAGGACGTCACCGCGTTCGTGCTCGGCGGCCACGGCGATACGATGGTCCCGGTCGTTGAATATTCGACCGTCGCCGGTATCCCGATCCCCGACCTCATCAAGATGGGCTGGAGCACGCAGGAAAAGATCGACGCCATCGTCGCGCGCACCGCTTCGGGCGGCGGCGAAATCGTCGGCCTGCTCAAGACCGGCTCGGCGTTCTACGCGCCCGCCACCAGCGGCATCGCGATGGCCGAATCGTACCTCAAGGATTTCAAGCGCGTGCTGCCGTGCGCAGCCCACCTGTCGGGCCAGTACGGCGTCGATGACCTGTATGTCGGCGTGCCGATCGTCATCGGTGCCGGCGGCGTCGAACGCATCGTCGAAATCCCGCTCGATGCGAAGGCGAAGGCCGGCTTCGAAAAGTCGTGCGACGCGGTGCGCGAGTTGCTGGTCGCGTGCAAGGCGATCGATCCGAGTTTGAACTAAACGTCCGTCATCCCGGCGCATGCCGGGACCCAGTGGCCGACGCGGGCACTGACGGACACGACTGGGTCCCGGCCTGCGCCGGGATGACGACATATGAAGTGAGGCAGCCATGAACATCCATGAATACCAAGCCAAGGAATTGCTCGCCAAGTTCGGCGTGCCGATCCCCGCGGGGCATGCCGCGTTCACCGTTGATGAAGCCGTCGCGGCGGCGGGCAAGCTGCCCGGGCCGTTGTGGGTGGTGAAGTCGCAGATCCACGCCGGCGGCCGCGGCAAGGGCAAGTTCAAGGAACTTCCCGCCGACGCCAAGGGCGGTGTTCGCCTCGCCTTCGCGCTTGACGAGGTGCGCGGCCACGCCGCCGATATGCTCGGCAACACGCTGGTCACCATCCAGACCGGCGAGCATGGCAAGCAGGTCAACCGTCTCTACATCACCGACGGCGCCGATATCGAAAAGGAATTCTACCTCGCGTTGCTCGTCGATCGCGGTAGCGGGCAGATCGCCATCGTCGCCTCGACCGAAGGCGGCATGGACATCGAAACCGTCGCGCACGACACGCCCGAACGCATCCATACCTTCCTCGTCGACCCCGCTGCCGGCATCCAGCCGCACCATGGCCGCAGCGTCGCGTTCGCGCTCGGCCTGTCGGGTGACCTGTACAAGCAGTGCCTGTCGGTCGTTGAACAGCTCTACAACGCCTTTGTCGCCACCGACGCCTCGCAGATCGAAATCAACCCGCTCGCCACCACCAAGGACGGCAAGCTGCTGGTGCTCGATGCCAAGGTCGGCTTCGATTCGAACGCGCTGTACCGCCATCCCGACATCATGGCGCTGCGCGACCTGACCGAAGAAGACCCCGCCGAAGTCGAAGCGTCGAAGTACGACCTGGCGTTCATCAAATTGGACGGCGACATCGGCTGCCTCGTCAACGGCGCTGGCCTCGCGATGGCGACGATGGACATCATCAAATTGAACGGCGCCGAGCCGGCGAACTTCCTCGACGTCGGCGGCGGCCCCGACAAGGAGAA
>CALMPZ010000028.1 GCA_937871645.1 uncultured Polymorphobacter sp. | reverse complement strand
GGCCGGGAACTTCAGCATCAGCGCGGCGTGCTCGTCGAGTTCCTTCTTCGTGCCGATCACGAACTAGTGCAGCTGCTTGCCGTAGTTGCGGACGACGAACCTCACGGTCTCGCCACGCCGCACGGTGATGGCGTCGGGCGTGAAGCGCATGGTGTCGCTCATGCCCACCTGGATGGTGCGCTTGACGGACTGGGCGTCCCCGGCAATGCCCCAGTCCTTCTGCTCCTTTCGAACCGGGCTGGCCTTCTTGTGCGCGGCGTCGCCGTGCGCCCGGCGCAAGCGCTGCTGCAGGGCCGCCACAATATCCGCGTCAACGCGCTGGCGCCGGGCAACATCATTTTCCCCGGCGGTGGCTGGGAAGAACGCTCGACCGGCCCGCGTGCCGACTCCTGGGCGCAATGGGTCAAGCGCGAGGTGCCGCTACGGCGCTTCGGCACGCCCGAGGAAATCGGCAACATGGCGGCGTTCCTGCTGTCGCCGCGCGCCAGCTTTGTCACCGGCGCCGTCGTGCCGGTCGACGGTGGACAATCGCGGTAGCCCAGCGCAATGCGGCGTTTCCTCAACCTCACCGTGCTGCTGGTGGTGCTCGCCACCAGTTCGGTGATCTTTGCGATATGGGGATGGAGCCATCAGGCCGCCGCACTCGAACTGACCACCAGTGACATTCTGTACCGTGCCTTCGGCAGCATCACGCTGCTGACGTTTTATGAGGACGCATCAAGCTTCAACCATGACTGGCGCGTTGAAGTCGCGCGTTGGCTCGGGCTCGCCACATTCGCCGTCATCGGTGCCAAGGCGGTGATGCTGCTGCTGTCGAAGCAGCTCGCCGAAATCGGCGGGCGCCAGCGTTCGGGACATCTGCTCATCGTCGGCGACCACGGCGTCGCGCGCTGGGTCGCCGAAGCCGCCGGCGCGCGCCGCGTAATGACGACGTGGATTACCGACAGCGTCGCGCCTGAACCGCTGGTGCCCGGTGTGCTGGTCGTCGAACGGCGCTGGAACACCGATATCGCCGAAACCTTCGGCGCCGACCGCGCGCGCCAGTGCCTTGTCGCCTTCGGGGACGAAGCGCGGCTGATCGCAGCGGTACGCGACTTGCGGCAAGCAGCGCCCAAGGTGCCCGTCGTGATGAACTGCGCCGACCCGTGGTTTGCCGAGCGCATGGACGAGCTCGAAAATATCTCGGGCGTCCGCATCGTCTCCGAAGCGCAGCTGGCGTTGCGCGCGCTGCACTGGACGCACCCGCCGTTCCTCGTCGCCAAGGCGCTCGGCCAGCAGCGCATCCACGCCGTCATGCTCGGCTTCGGCCGTGGCGGCGAGGCGGCGATGACCGACCTGTTGCTGTCGTCGCTGGTCACCTACCTCGGCAAGCCCAAGCTGACGATCATCGACCCGCGCGCCCGCGAAATCGAGGCCAGCCTGATGCTGCGCTGCCCCGACCTGCGCGGCAGCGTCGATATCGAGGTCATCGACCCCGGCTTCAGCTACGATTCACGAATTGTCCCGCGCGCCGCGCTCGAGGCCGCGCACGCCGATGTGCCGATCACCGTCGTCTATGTCAGTCTCGACAATGACCAGCGCAGCATGGCCGCGGCAATTTCGATGCAGGCGCTGGTGCGCCGCGCCGGCTGGACGATCGGGCCGATTTTCACCCGCGTCAGCGCGCACGGCGCGCTCCCCGACCAAGGCGTCGAAGGCGAGGCCGGGCAGTCGGCTGGACTGGTCTCGTTCGGGTCGATGTACGATTTTGCCTCAGGGATAGGGCTGTTCGAATCGGACCCCGACGCATTGCCGCGCCAGTTCCACGAAGCCTATCGCCGCGGCGCCCCCGACCACGCCGCCGCCAGCATGCCGTGGGAGGAACTGCGCGAGGAGCACCGCGAATCGAACCGCCGCCTGGTCATGCATCTGCCCGCCAAGCTGGCGAGCAGCGGTTTCGACTTGCGCCAGTGGATCGACGCGCAGCGCCGGCCCGGCGGGCTAGATGACAATGGCGCGCGGCTGTTCGTTGTGCCCAACTTCGCCGCTGACCCGCAGATGCTCGAAGCGCTCGCCGAGCTCGAACACGACCGCTGGATGATGGAGCGCCGCCTCGGCGGCTGGTCGCCCGGCGACAAGCGCGACAACAACCGCCGCATCCACCCCGACCTGCGCCCCTACGCCGACCTCAGCGAACATTCGAAGCAGTTCGACCGCGAGATCATCATCGCGGCAGCGGCGGCGTTGCAGACGTCGCATCTGGAGCGGATGGGGTAGAAGAGCGCGCCGCGCGGGCAGGGGTGACCCCTGCACCCAATCATTTGCGCATAAAAAGAAACCGCCGCGCCTGTTGGGGCGCGGCGGCAAACTTACGGGTGCAGGCCTCAGGCCTGCCCGCCGGAGGTCCTTAATTCTTGGCCTTGTCGACCAACTGGTTCTTGCCAATCCAAGGCATCATCGCGCGCAGCTTCGACCCGACTTCCTCGATCTGGTGCGCCGCAGCCGCCTTGCGTGCGGCCTTGAGTTCCGGCTGGCCGGCGCGGTTGTCGAGGATGAAGTTCTTGACGAAGCGGCCGCCCTGGATGTCGGCGAGGACGCGCTTCATTTCGGCCTTGGTGTCGGCGGTGATGATGCGCGGGCCGGTGGTGATGTCGCCGTATTCGGCGGTGTTCGAGATCGAGTAGCGCATGTTGGCGATGCCGCCTTCATACATCAGGTCGACGATCAGCTTCACTTCGTGGAGGCATTCGAAATACGCCATTTCGGGCGCGTAGCCGGCTTCGGTGAGTGTTTCGAAGCCCGCCTGGATCAGGTGGGTGAGGCCACCGCACAGCACGGCCTGCTCGCCGAACAGGTCGGTTTCGCACTCTTCGCGGAAGGTCGTTTCGATGATGCCCGAACGGCCACCGCCGACGGCGCTGGCGTACGACAGGCCAAGGTCATGGGCGTTGCCGCTGGCGTCCTGGTGGACGGCGATCAGGCAGGGCACGCCGCCGCCGCGGACATATTCGCTGCGGACAGTGTGGCCGGGGCCCTTGGGCGCGATCATGAACACGTCGATGTCGGCGCGCGGCTCGATCAGCTGGAAGTGGACGTTGAGGCCGTGCGCGAAGGCGAGCGCCGCGCCGGGCTTCATGTTGGGGCCGAGGTCTTCGGCGTAGATCGCGGCCTGATGTTCGTCGGGCGCCAGCACCATCAGCACGTCGGCCCATTTGGCGGCATCGGCGTTCGACATGACCTTGAAACCGGCGGCTTCGGCCTTGGCGGCGGTGGCCGAACCCGGACGCAGCGCGACGGCGACGTCCTTCACCCCTGAATCGCGCAAATTCTGTGCATGGGCATGGCCCTGCGAGCCATAGCCGATGATGGCGATCTTCTTGGTCTTGATCAGGCCGATGTCGGCATCGGCATCATAATAAACGCGCATTCTTCATTCCTATCGTTAACGTAAATTACATGGACCCATCAGAAAAATCATTAAGAAATTTGATTCTTTGTCTAATTACGCCCATCATGCAAGTTGGATATCCTATGACGATTCCATCTCGTCCATAATATT
>CALMPZ010000027.1 GCA_937871645.1 uncultured Polymorphobacter sp. | reverse complement strand
ACACCTCCACTCTGGCACATCGATGCCGTCGGGGGGCGTCCACCCCATCACCCCATTGCGGAAATCTCCGCACATGGTTTCGCGGCCTATCGGACCGCTCGGCGCGTCCCTCGACTTCGCTCGGGATGAGCGGGGTTGGACATTTGGATAACGCTCAGCGCGGTCAGGCGTCGGCGCGGTTTTCGACGCGGGTCAGCCAATAGTCGGCGTCATAGGTCGCGTCGCCGGTCAGGTAGCGCCACAGCTTGATGCGGCCCAGGAATTCGAGGCGGCCGGTGTCGTTTTCGAACCAGGGTTCGGGGGTCATCAGAATCTGCTCGACGCTGTGTGGTGGCGGCGCCTTGAGATAGAAAATCGGGCGCTGCGCCGCCTGCGGCACCAGCGTCGACACATCGAACTGGCGCACCTGCGACTGGCTCGGGTTGATGCGGATCTTGAACATCGTGCGGGTGCGGTCGGACAGGTTGACGCCGCCGCCGTGCCAGATGCCCGAATGGATGAACAGCAGCGTGCCGGCCTTGCACGCCATGTGCTGCTGGCCGCGGATGTTCTGGTAGCGCGCAATCGCCGCCTCGCTGACCTTGCGCAAATGGCTGCCGGGCAGGAAGCGCGTGCCGCCCATGTCGCGCGTCACTTCGTGCGGATAATACATGATCTGGATGTCGAAGGCGCGGCGCGGGTCGATCGTCGAATCCTGGTGCAGGTGCTGCGAGACATTCTCGCCGCCGCCGGCTTCGTGATACGCCGGCGGGAAGGTCACGTGCAGGAAATGGTGGTCGAACACCGGCGCGGCGCCGACGAGACTGCGCACCGCGCCCGCCAGCACCGGCAGTTCGAGCAGGCGCGCCAGTGCCGATCCCTGCGGGTAAACCTCGGCCAGCGGGGTGCCGGCAGCGACTTCGGGGACGCCGGCGCGCGCCATCATCTCGAAGTAGGTCCACAGCAGCTTCTGCCCCGGCACCGGCGGCGCGATGTCGCCCATCTCGGCCAGAAACGCCGCGTTGATGTCATCGGGGACGACGGCGTCCATGCGCAGGAAGCCGCGTGCGACAAAGCTCGCCATCGCCTCGGCATCGAGCAGCGGCAACGCGGTCATGGCGCCACCTCGACCAGCTTTTCGAAGAAGAATTCATATTTGAGATAGGCGAGGTCGAATTCCTCGCCGCGCGCGTGCGGCAGCAGCTGCGACGCCTGGAACAGCCGCCAGCCGTCCTTGAGCGCATCGAGGCCATTGCCATAGGGCGGCGTCTCTTCGTCGCCGGCCATGCGCCGCGTCGCGCCGGTGCCGTCATAGACCGACCAGCCGACGACGGCTGAATCGAGCGCCGAGTTCGCCAGATAGAGCACCAGAACCTGTTGCCTGCGCATTGCGCCTCCCCCCATCGCGCTTTCGCTGCCGGCAACGCTAACACAGCGCGCGGCGGTGTCCAGACCGCAGCGACGTCGCAGCGTGCAGTGCGCTGTCGCAATCCCGAATCATTCTGTTAGAGTGCGACTCGAATCACCAAACCCCCACAAAAAACTAAGGAGCCTTGGGAATGCGCGACTATCTGAAATTTTACATCGACGGTGCCTGGGTCGATCCGGTCAAGGCCAACCCGCTCGACGTCATCAACCCGGCGACCGAAGCCGTGGCCGGCCGCATCAGCCTCGGCGGCACCGCCGATGTCGACAAAGCCGTCGCCGCCGCCAAGCGCGCCTTCCCGAGCTTCTCGCAGACCTCGCGCGCCGACCGGCTCGAGCTGCTCAACAACGTCATGGCCGAATACCAGAAGCGCTATGCCGAAATCGCCGCCGCGATCACCGAAGAAATGGGTGCGCCGGGCTGGCTCGCCATGCAGGCGCAGGCCGCGATCGGCATGGGCCATCTGCAGACCGGCATTGCCGTGCTGAAGGACTATAGCTTCGAGGAACTGCGCGGCACGACGATGCTCGCCAAGGAACCGATCGGCGTCTGCGCGTTCATCACCCCTTGGAACTGGCCGATCAACCAGATCGCCTGCAAGGTCGTCCCGGCACTCGCCGTCGGCTGCACGATGGTGCTGAAGCCGTCCGAAATCGCGCCGTTCTCGGCCCAGCTGTGGACCGAAGTCATGCATGCCGCCGGCGTGCCCGCCGGTGTGTTCAACCTCGTCAACGGTGACGGCCCGACGGTCGGCGCCGCACTGTCGTCGCACCCCGATGTCGACATGGTGAGCTTCACCGGTTCGACGCGCGCCGGTATCGAAGTCGCACGCAACGCCGCGCCGACGGTCAAGCGCGTCGCTCAGGAACTCGGCGGCAAGTCGCCGAACATCATTCTTGACGACGCCAACCTCGAAACCGCCGTCGGCGGCGGCGTGGTCAGCATGATGATGAACTCGGGCCAGTCGTGCAACGCGCCGACGCGCATGCTCGTGCCGGCCGGCAAGATGGAAGCCGCCAAGGCAATCGCCAAGGCCGCTGCCGAAACCGTTACGGTCGGTTCGCCCGACGGCAACGCCAAGATCGGTCCGGTGGTCAGCGAAGTCCAGTGGAACAAGATCCAGGCGCTGATCCAGAAGGGCATCGACGAAGGCGCGACGCTGGTTTCAGGCGGCACGGGCAAGCCCGAAGGTCTGGAAACCGGCTATTATGTCAAGCCGACGGTGTTCGCCGATGTCACCAACGACATGACCATCGCGCGCGAGGAAATCTTCGGCCCGGTGCTGGCGATGATGCCGTACAAGAGCGAAGAAGAAGCCATCGCCATCGGCAACGACACCGTCTACGGCCTCGCGGCCTATGTGCAGGGCGAGCCCGAGCACGCCCGCAAGGTCGCGCGCCAGATGCGCGCCGGCCAGGTGATCCTCAACTACGCCCAGGGCGACATGATGGCCCCATTCGGCGGCTACAAGCAGTCGGGCAACGGTCGTGAGTGGGGTGATGCGGCGTTCGCCGAGTTCTTGGAAACCAAGGCGATCATCGGCTACGCCCCGGCAGCCGCGGCGGAATAAGCCTGCTTCTTCTCCCCTCCCTTGCAGGGAGGGGAGCAGAAGGTGCGAGCTTGTGCTCTGCCGCTGCGCCTATCTTGGATTGGATCTCCCATGACCGCCTACATCGTCTTCACCCGCGAACGCCTCCGTGAACCCGCCGATTTCGCCACCTACGGCGAAAAGGCCGGCGCCACGCTCGCCGGTCACACTGCCAAGCCGCTGGTGTTCTACGGCAAGACCGAAATGCTCGAAGGCGCGCCGATCGAAGGCGCCGTCATCGTCGAATTCCCCAGCATCGAAGCCGCCAAGGCCTGGTATGACAGCCCGGCGTACCGCGAAGCCCGCGAACATCGCTTCAAGGGCGCCGACTACCGCGTCTTCATCACCGAAGGCATGTAGGATTTAAGGGCCTCCGGCGGGCAGGCCTGAGGCCTGCACCCGATTGAAGGAAATATCGTCATCCCGGCGAAAGCCGGGACGCATTGCCAGTTGCAAAAGCGCCTGCTGAACCGCAGATGGGTCCCGGCTTTCACCGGGATGACGGTCCAAATTTCGGGTGCAGGGGTCACCCCTGCCCGCCGGAG
>CALMPZ010000026.1 GCA_937871645.1 uncultured Polymorphobacter sp. | reverse complement strand
CACTATACCCCTGCCCTCATCCCGGCCAAGGCCGAGACCCATTCCCGGATCCGCGCGCGCATCCGTCGCCGGTGATGGGTCCCGGCCTACCCCGGGATGACGACCTTGACGAAGGTTCGCGCGTTCTAGCCTGCGGCCACGAACAACGTCTTCAATTCCGATTTCAGAATCTTGCCGTTGGCATTGCGTGGCAGCGGGCCGTCCCAGAAGCGCACCTCGACCGGCACCTTGAACGCCGCCAGCCGCGCCGCGACGAAGGCGCGCAATTCTTCGGCGTCAGCAGTCGCACCGGGCTTGAGCGTGACGACGGCGGCGGGTTCCTCGCCCAGGCTGTGGTGCGGCCGCGCGACGATGGCCGCGTCCATGACGGCGGGATGCTCGTACAGTGCGGCTTCGACTTCGACGCAATAGATGTTCTCGCCGCCACGGATCAGCATGTCCTTGGCGCGGTCCATGATGAACAGGAAGCCCTCGTCATCGATGCGGCCGATGTCGCCGGTGCGGACCCAGCCATCGACGAACGTCGCGGCGCTGGCTTCGGGCTTGTTCCAATAACCTTTGACGATGTTCGGGCCGTAGCCCCAGATTTCGCCGACCGAATTGCGCGGCAGGATATTGCCGTCGGGGTCGGTGATTTTCAGGTCGCAGACCGGCACCGCCGGCCCGCAGCTGTCGGGGCGGTTTTCATAGTCTTCGGCCTGATGGTGCGTGAAGGTGGCGCTGGTTTCGGTCATCCCCCAACCGTTGCCGGGCAGCGCCTTGGGCCAGGTCGTCTTGATCTGGCGCACCAGTTCGGGCGCCGACGGTGCGCCGCCGTATGACATGCTTTCCAGGCTCGACAGGTCGTACAAATGCCGGTCGGGATGCTCGATGATCTGCCAGGCAATCGTCGGCACGCCGCCGGCACCGGTCAGTCGTTCGCGCTGGATCAGCTCCATCGCGCGCGGCACGTCCCATTTGCGCATCATCACCAGCTTGGCACCGGCAAACAGCGACGGCGACAGGATCGCGTGGCAGCCGGTGGCGTGGAAGAACGGCACGCTGAGCAAAGTGCCCTTTTGCGGCGCCGCCGGATCGGGCTCGGGCGGGGTTTCGCCGCGCCGCAGGTAGGAGCGCGCGCCCGACGAGGCGCTCGCCATGATGTTCGACACGATGTTGCGGTGCGTGCCGAGCGCGCCCTTGGGCTTGCCCGTCGTGCCGCTGGTGTAGAAAATCGTCGCCTCGTCCTCAGGGACCAGCGCCACATCGGGCAGCGCGCCTTCGGCCAGCGCCGCCCAGTCGTCGGGGTGGCCGATGACTTCGCTCAACCGGCGCATCAGCGGGTTGCCGCCCTCGGGACCGAAGTCATCGCCGGTGCGGGTGACATAGATATGTTCGAGCCCCGGGCAGGCGGGCAGATGCTCGGTCAGCCGCGCGAGGCGCTCGGCATCGACGAGAAGCACCTTGGCGCCCGAATCGGTGAGACCATATTCAAGCTCGGCACCCGTCCACCAGGCGTTGAGCGGCGTGACGATGGCGCCGCACAGGCTCGCGGCGAAGAACGACACCGGCCATTCGGGGACGTTGCGCATCACCACCGCGACGCGGTCGCCCTTGATGACGCCATCGGCCTGCAGCTGCGCCGCCAGCTTCAAAGCCGCACGCGCAAAGGCTTCGAAGCTGACGCGCTCGTCTTCATGGACGAGGAAGATTTTTTCGCCATGCGCGCGGCCGGCGATGAACACGTCGCGCAGCGTCGGCGGGGCATTCTTCCAGCTCCGCGTCGGCCGCCCGGCAATCGTCACGGTTTCCATTTCGAGCGGCATGCCCGGCGCCGTCAGTTGCGCATGCGCCTCGGCAATCGACATCGCCGGCCATTTGACAGTCATCGCACTTCCCCAAGTCTTGATGGATTTGTCAGCGGTTATGCCGCTGCCGCGCGCTGTTGGCTAGGCCCGCAAGTTACGGCTGCAAGTCGCTGCCGCCGTCGGGGCTTTCGTCAGTGAGGCTGTCCCAGTCGCGGCGCATCACCGGGTTGAGCAGCGTATAGGCGAGCGCCGCGACCAGCAGCGCCGCGCCGATCCAGTATGGCAGCGCCGGTGCCACCTGATACAGCCCGATGCCGACCGCCGGCGCGAGCACGAAGCACGCACCGTTGACCGAGGTCACCGCGCCCGCGACCGCGCCCTGTTCGTGCGGCTCGACCAGCAGCGACGAGCCGGCGGTGAACCCCGGCCGCGCAAAGCCGTAGCCGAGGCTGGTCAGCGCGAACGCCACGACGATGCCGTGATAGTCGCTCGACATGGCGATACCGAAGGTGCCGACCGCAGCAAGCCCGGCGCCCCAGCGCATCAGCGTGCCGGGCGACATGTGGAGCATGCGGATCAGCCCCCATTGCGCCAGCAACGTCGCGCCGGCGCCTGCCATCAGCGCGATGCCGATGAATTTCTGCGCTTCCGCCGCATTGCCGCCGAGCTGGTCGATAATCAAAAACCCTAGCGCTTGGCCAGTGGCTGCCTGGATGCTGCCCATCGCGAAGCCGAACGCCATCAACGGAAAAATCCGCCGGTCGCGCCACGACAGGCTGGCACGGCGGCCGACATCGGCGGCGATGACGGTGGCGCCGGTGCCCGAGCCGCCGATCGTCGGCATGCTCGACAAGGCGCCGTGGTGGATGCCGCCGGGGTCGACCATCGGCGCGTTGGTCGGATCGTCATCGGGCAGATAGCGCCGCACGGTGACGAGCACGACCAGCGCGATCGCGGCAAACGCGAACAGCGGCCCGGCCAACCCGAACACCCCGATGACGAAGAACGGCGCTACCGCCGGCCCGAGGATGGTGCCGAGTCCGAACGCCGAACTCAGCGTGGCGAGCGCGGCGGTGCGTTCCTGCGGCCCGGTGCGCGCCGCGACATAGGCCTGGGATGCCGGGTTGGCGGCCGAGCCGAAGATGCCGAACAGGCTGCGCAAGGTCGCAAACAGCGCGAAGGTGACGACGGGAATGATCAGGCCCTTCAGCCCGGCGAGGATGACGAACGCGCAGCCGAGCATCGAGATGCCGAACCCCGCGACGCCGATCAGCATCAGCCGCTTGCGACCGCGAATGTCCGACTGGCGCGCCCAGTACGGTGCCGAAAACGTCCACAGCAGCGCCGAAAACGAGAAGATGATCGCGACCAGCATGTCGGGGATGCGGATTTCGCGGGCGATTGCCGGCAGCACCGATTGCAACGCGGTGTTGCCCGCCGCCACCACGAGCAGCACGGTAAACAGCAAGGCGAATTCGCGGCGCGGGATCGAGGGTTCGGTCATCCCCCCTGCTAGGCGCGCCGCCGGCAATTTGCCAAGCCAAGATTGCGCGGCGCATATTGACGCGGCGACCGCCCGCCCCCTAACTGCGGCCAAACCTTGGGAGAGACTGACATGAAATTCTACAACTCGATCGGACCCAACCCGCACGTCGTGCGCATGTTCGCGGCTGAAAAGGGCTTGAGCCTCGACACCGTCAACGTCGATCTGCTTGCCGGCGAGAACCGGCAGGCGGCACATATGGCGCGCAACCCTAGCGGCACGACGCCGGCGCTCGAACTCGACACCGGCAAGTTCATCGCCGAAATCACCGTCATCGCCGACTATCTCGAAGAATTGCACCCGACGCCGGCGCTGATCGGCTCGACCCCTGAAGAGCGCGCCGAAACGCGCATGTGGACGCGCCGCATCGACCTCGGCATCCTCGAACCGATGACCAACGGCTTCCGCGCTTCCGAAGGCCGCGGGCTGTTCGAGCCGCGCATGAAGCTGGTCAGCCCCGAAGCCGCCGCAGAATTGAAGGCGCTGGCGCGCCACAAGCTGTTGTGGCTCGACAAGGAACTCGAAGGCCGGCAGTTCGTCTGCGGCGACCGCTTCACGCTCGCCGATATCCTGCTGTTCGCGTTCATGGCGTTCGGCGCTGAAATCGGCCAGCCGATCCCCGACGAGGCGAAGTGGCTCAAGGCCTGGTTCGAACGCGTCAAGGCGCGGCCCAGCGCAGCGGCGTGATTTAGAGCCTCCGGCGGGCAGGGGTGACCCCCCGGCCTTCGCCGGGGCAGGCTCTGCACCC
>CALMPZ010000025.1 GCA_937871645.1 uncultured Polymorphobacter sp. | reverse complement strand
TGCGCGACGCATCGCTTGCATCGTGACTGCGCGACCGCTGGCGCGACAAGCCCGCAACCGAAAGGCGACGCGTCAGACCTTGGTACGGAACGGCGTGAAGTCGGTTGTGGTGTCGTAGATGTCGAGCCCTTCGGCGCGCTTGAACCACGCGACGATTTTATAGGTCAGCGGCGTCAGCACGATTTCCCACAGCACCTTGAGCAGA
Organism: uncultured Polymorphobacter sp.; assembly: GCA_937871645.1. Classification (GTDB taxonomy): domain Bacteria; phylum Pseudomonadota; class Alphaproteobacteria; order Sphingomonadales; family Sphingomonadaceae; genus Polymorphobacter_A. The sequence goes on along the minus strand of CALMPZ010000025.1, from coordinate 2,100 downwards.
TAGTTGGTGACCATGACCTGGATGACGAGGCTGGTCGGCCAGACGCCGAGGAAGGCGAGCGGGTAGAAAATCAGGCTGTCGACGCCTTGCCCCACCACCGTCGAACCGATGGTGCGCGTCCATAGCCAGCGGCCCTTGGTCAGCACCTTCATCCGCGCCAGCACAAAGGCGTTGGCGATTTCGCCGGCCCAGAACGCCAGGATCGACGCGATGAAGATGCGCGGCACCTGCCCGAAGACCGCCGCCAGCGCGTCCTGCCCCGTCCAGTCGGGCGCCGGCGGCATGGTGACCACCGCCCAGGCCATGAACGCCGCGAACAGCGACGCGCCGAAGCCCGCCCAGACGACGCGGCGCGCGCGCGCATAGCCATAGACTTCGGTGAGCACGTCGCCGAGCACATAACTGAGCGGAAAGAACAATATGCCGGCGCCGAACACGACGGGGCCGAACAGCGGCAGGTCGAGCGTCGCCGCCTTGCCCGCGCCGATCAAGTTCGAGCAGATCAGGATGGTGCAGAACGCCGCCATCGCGAAGTCGTAGTAGCGGAAGCGGTGGCCCTCGACGCTGCCGGCACTGACGGCGCGGATGCCTTCGGGTTCGGGTTCGGCGGAAAGTGTCATGGCGCTCAAGCTAACAGGCGATTTGGCGGCGCGCAATCGTTCGCATTATGTTCGCGAATCAGCTATATTTGGTGCCATGAACGCCACCGGATCAGAGGATGCCCAGCTAGCGGAATCTAGGCCGCTGCGCTGGCTCTATCTCGATCTCAATTCCTATTTCGCCAGCGTTGAACAGCAGCTTGATCCAGCGCTGCGTGGGCGGCCGGTGGTGGTGGCGCCGGTGATGACCGACAGCACCAGTGCAATCGCCGCGAGCTATGAGGCCAAGGCGTTCGGCATCAAGACCGGCACGCCGATCTGGAAGGCCAAGGAACTGTGCCGCGACGTCGTCATCGTGCCGGCGCGCCACGGCGAATATGTGCGCTACCACCACGAAGTCATCGCCGAAGTCGAACGCCATGTACCGGTCACCGCGGTGTGTTCGATCGACGAGGTCGCGTGCCGGTTGATGGACAATGAAAACAGCATCGAGGCGGTGACCGACCTGTCGCGCCGCATCAAGGCCGGGCTGGCGGCGAACGTCGGGGAGTTCATCAAGGCCTCGATCGGTGTCGCGCCCAACCGCTTCCTCGCGAAAATCGCCGCCGACATGAAGAAGCCCGACGGGCTGACGATTTTGCCCGAAGCCGAGCTCGCCGACCGGCTGCGGTCGTTGAAGCCCGGCGACATTCCCGGCGTCGGGCGCAACATGGAAAAGCGGCTCGCGGCGGCGGGCATTGTCGATGTCGCGCGGATATTGGCGCTCGACCCGCGCGAGGCGCGCTCGGTGTGGGGCAGCGTCTGGGGCGAACGGCTACACTGGCTGCTCAAGGGCCACGACCTGCCCGAAATCCCGACGGTCACGCGCAGCATCGGCCACAGCCATGTGCTGGCGCCCGATTTGCGCCCGCCCGATGCCGCACGGCTGGTGGCGCGGCGGCTGCTGGTCAAGGCGGCGACGCGGTTGCGACGGATGGAACGCAGCACCGGCGCGCTGGTGCTGACGGTGCGCGCCGAGGTGCCACGTGACACGCGCAGCCGCGACGACAAATGGTCCGAGGGCAAGAAGCTGCTGCACGTGCAGGACAATTTCACGCTGCTCGCGGCGCTCGATGAATTGTGGACGGCGATGCGCGGCGAGTTTGCGGCGCGGCGCTATGTCCAGGTCGCGGTGACCTTGCTCGACCTGGTGCCGGTGGGCGCGACGCAGATCGACCTGTTCGATGCCGAACCGGCGCCGCGCGCGACCGCCAAGCGGCTGGCGCTGAGCGAGGCCATGGACCGGATGAACAAGCGCTTCGGCCGTGATGCGGTGACCGTCGGCCATGACGCGCGCGGCGGGACCAAGTCGAAGGGGCCGGCGATTGCCTTTACGCGGATTCCCGACTTGGCTGAGTTTAACGAGTGAGGCCGGCACTGGCCGATTGAATCGCAACGCAAACAACCCACGCCTCCCCAGCGCAAGCTGGGGCCCATGCGGTGACGATGGACCCCAGCTTGC
>CALMPZ010000024.1 GCA_937871645.1 uncultured Polymorphobacter sp. | reverse complement strand
GCCCAAGGCCGGGCGCAAGCGCTGCGTCGATGTCCGGCATGTCGCCGGCGCCATCGTCTACGGCGACCAGGCCGTCGAGCTGACGCTGTCAAACGGCAAGCGCTGGCGGATGTATCTGGCCCAGGGCTGCCCGACACTGAGCTTCTACCAGGGTTTCTATTACCGGCGCGGACAGGCCGGGCGGCTGTGCGCCGGGCGCGACGCGGTGATTGCGCGGTCGGGCGGCGAATGCCTCATCGTCAGCATCATGCCGGCACCAGCATCGAGCGCAAAGCCGCGTTCCTGACCGTTGCATTAATAACACGGTCGCAATTCCAAGGCGTTCAATTCGGACAAAATAGTTCAACGCCGCTGGACAAGCTGGTCGAACATTGCTCAAAGGACCCTTGACGCTTTCCGCTAACGTTAACTGGAAAGCGCCAGCGATCAGCTGTTCGATCGTCACGCCGGCATGCCGGGCAGTGGCGGCGCAAGCAGGTGACGCTGGATTGGCAAAACCCTTGGGGAGAATGAACATGCGTTCCATCACTTCTACTACACGCGTCGCGCTCGTCGCCGGCGTTTCGATGATCGGCCTGCTGGCCTCCACCGCTGCCTGGGCGCAGGTCGAAGGCGACACCGGCACCGCTGCTGCTGCCGCCACTGAAAACACCGGCATCGCCGACATCGTCGTGACCGCAACGCGCAGCGCGCAGAGCCTGCAGTCGGTTCCGGTCGCCGTTTCGGCATTCACCGGCACCGCGCTCGAAGAACAGCAGATCACCAACACCTCGAAGCTGATCCAGTCGATCCCGAACACCACCTACTCCAAGGGTAACTTCAACGGTTCGAACCTGACCATCCGTGGTATCGGCGCGACCGCCGTGTCGGCTTCGGGCGACAGCGGCGTCGGCATCCACATGAACGACATGCCGCTGGTTGCACCGCTGCTGTTTGAAACCGAATTCTACGACATCCAGCGCATCGAAGTGCTGCGCGGCCCGCAGGGCACGCTGTTCGGTCGCAACGCCACCGCCGGCGTCATGAACATCATCACCAACAAGGCCGATGTGTCGGCCATGCACGCATTCGGCGAGTTCGAATACGGCAACTATAACAGCATCAAGGTTACCGGCATGTTCAACATGCCGATCACCGACAAGCTCGCGGTCCGCGTCGCCGGCGTCTACGTCAACCGCGACGGCTACACCACGAACCTGTGGAACGACGAGAAGATCGACGGCCGCAACAGCTACTCGCTGCGCGGCACGCTGCACTACGAACCGACCGATGCACTGACGATCGACGTCACCGGTTCGTACCAGAACGAAGATTCGAGCCGCCTGCGTTCGCAGAAGCAGATGTGCGTCAACGATCCGACGGGCGTGCTGGGCTGCTCGCCCGCCGGCCTCGGCTTCCAGCAGGTCAACGCCAACTCGACCGCCGGCGCCATCCTGACCAGCAAGGAAACGCTCGCCAGCGTTTTCGGTGGCCTCTCTGGCGGCCTCGCCTATGGCAGCGTTTACGGCGCTGCAAGCAATGCCAACTCGATCGTCCCGACCGACGTGCGTGAAATTTACACGCAGTATGAGCCGACCTACAAGAACAACGAGCTCATCCTGATGGGCAACGTCGAATACAAGTTCGAAAAGGCCACGCTGTCGCTGATCGGCGGTTACACGCAGAACAGCCTCGATTCGCGTCAAGATTACTTCATGACCGTGATGGACGTGCAGACGACGGTCCCGACCAATGTCGCGACGCTCAACACCTACTTCCCCGGCAAGGCGTCGTATCTGTTCAACGCCGCGAACGAAATCTGCCTGTCGCAGGGTGACAGCACACTTGCGGGCTTCATCGGCCAAAACTACTACGGCTGCTCGAACCGCCAGCTGCAGTACGACATCTCGAGCGGCAAGAGCCATCAGTGGTCGGGTGAAGCCCACCTTGAAACCAGCTTCGACGGCGCTTTCAACTTCCTGATCGGTGGTAACTACCTCAACTATAACGCCTCGGACGACTTTTTCGTCGTTTCGTCGGGCCTCGACTATGGATCGCTGCTGTACGGCGCGCTCGCCGGTCCTTCGGCAACGCCGCTGGCACTGGGCGCACCGTTCTACGACAGCCATGTCGAAAGCTACACGCTCAACGCCTGGGCGCTGTTCGGTGAAGCCTATTGGCAGATCAACGACGAACTCAAGTTGACGTTGGGCGCCCGCTACACGTCGGACAGCAAGGACGTCGTCGAATACCAGCCGGACCCGCTGCTCGCCGCGTTCGTGCCGCTCGGCACGACCGACCTGACCTCGCTGATGACGTTCCGCACCCCCGACGTCAGCCAGTCGGCAGGTACCGGCCGCATCTTGCTGCAATGGACGCCGACGTTTGATTGGTCCGACAGCACGATGTTCTACGCATCGTACTCGCGCGGCTACAAGTCGGGCGGTATCAACCCCAGCTTCAACCCTGCGGTTGTTGCCGACGCCAAGGTCAACTTCGGGTCCGAACACGTCAACGCGTTCGAAATCGGCATGAAGAACCGCGCCCTCGACGGCACGTTGCAAGCCAACTTCACCGGCTTCTACTATGACTATCAGGGCCTGCAGATCAGCCGCATCATCGCGCGCTCGTCGTTCAACGACAACACCGACGCAACGGTCTACGGTCTGGAAGCGGAATTCATCTTCCAGCCAGTCCAGGCGCTGCAGCTCAACGCCAACTTCAGCTACCTGCACACGTCGATCAAGGACCTGGCCATCCCCGACTCGCGTGACCCAAGCGGCGGCCGTGATGACACCGTCATCGTCAAGGATGCGTCGATCGCCGGCGCCGGCGGCAACTGCATCGTCGCCCCGACCACTGCCGGAAACCTGACCGGTGCCCGGACGCTGGTTGACGCTGTCAACACCGCCATCCCCGGCGGCTTCACCAACGCTGTTCCGGTGCCCGGCACCAACGGCAGCTACGGTGCGTTCAGCTACTGCTCGGTGCTCGCCAACTCGATCGCCAACCCGTCGGCGGGCCTGCGTGCACTGTTCAACACGCCGACCGGTCCGTTGCCGTTCCAGTACATCACCAACCTCGACGGTTCGGTGGCACTGGCCTCGGGCATCGATGTCGACCTCAGCGGCAACCACCTGCAGAACTCGCCCGAGTTCAAGTTCGCAGTCGGTGCGCAGTACAACTTCGACATCAACGCAAGCATGGGCGGCTACGTTCGTGCCGACCTGAACTTCGTCGGCAACGCCTATGGCCGCATCCAGAACAGCTTCGCTGACCGGTTGCCCGCCTACTCGACGATCAACCTGCAGGCCCAGCTCAACGGCGGCGATGGCAAGTGGTATGTGCGCGGCTTCATCCAGAACCTCGCCAACAGCACTTCGGTCACCGGCATGTACGTGACCGACGCGTCGTCGGGCCTGTTCACCAACATCTTCACGCTCGACCCGCGCCGCTTCGGTGCCGCGGTTGGCTTCAACTTCTAAGCCATACCGAGCGAACAATCTGGCGGGCGGGGAGCAATCCCCGCCCGCTTTTTTTTATGCGCGGCAGAGCCTCCGGCGGGCAGGGCCTTGGCCCTGCACCCATTTGTCGGGTCGGCGCATCATGCCGTGACGTTGGTTGCACGAGCACTGCTCCAACATATGGGTGCAGGGCTCAGCCCTGCCCG
>CALMPZ010000023.1 GCA_937871645.1 uncultured Polymorphobacter sp. | reverse complement strand
CAACCTGTCAAACCAAGCAAGAAGGTTCACCCGACATGGCCAACAAGCCCAAAGACATCATGGAAATGATCAAGGCGCAGGAGATCGAATGGGTCGATCTGCGTTTCACCGACCCGAAGGGCAAGTGGCAGCATCTGACGATGTGCTCGGTCGCGGTTGACGAAGACCAGCTCGCCGACGGCTTCATGTTCGACGGCAGCTCGATCGCCGGCTGGAAGGCCATCAACGAATCCGACATGATCCTGCAGCCCGACCTCGATGCGATCTACATCGATCCGTTCTCGGCAACGCCGATGCTGATCCTGATCTGCGACGTCGTCGAACCGTCGACCGGCCAGCTCTATGCGCGCGACCCGCGCTCGACCGCCAAGCGCGGCGAAGCCTATCTGCGCACGCTCGGCATCGGCGACACGGTGTACATCGGGCCGGAAGCCGAATTCTTCGTGTTCGACGATGTGCGCTGGAAGCTCGGCTACAATGTCGGCTCGTACGAACTCGATGATATCGAGCTGCCGACCAACACCGGCACCAAGTACGAAGGCGGCAACAAGGGCTTCCGTCCCGGCGTCAAGGGCGGCTATTTCCCCGTCGCCCCCGTCGACAGCTGCGTCGACCTGCGCGGCGAAATGGTCTCGACGATGCTCGAAATGGGCCTGCCTTGCGACAAGCACCACCATGAAGTCGCCGCCGCCCAGCACGAACTCGGCCTGACCTACGGCACGCTGGTCACCACCGCCGACCGCATGCAGGTCTACAAGTACGTCGTCCACCAGGTCGCCGCCGCTTACGGCAAGACCGCGACGTTCATGCCCAAGCCGATCAAGGACGACAACGGCTCGGGCATGCACACCCATTTGTCGATCTGGGACGGCAAGAAGCCGCTGTTCGCCGGCGACGGCTATGCGGGCTTGAGCGAAATGGCGCTGTACTTCATCGGCGGCATCATCAAGCACGCCAAGGCCTGCAACGCCTTCACCAACCCGTCGACGAACAGCTACAAGCGCCTCGTCCCCGGCTATGAAGCGCCGGTGCTGCTCGCTTACTCGGCACGCAACCGCTCGGCATCGTGCCGCATCCCGTACGGTGCGGGTGCCAAGGCCAAGCGCGTCGAAGTGCGCTTCCCCGACGCGATGGCCAACCCCTATCTGTGCTACACCGCACTGCTGATGGCGGGCCTCGACGGCATCGAGAACAAGATCCACCCCGGTCCGGCGATGGACAAGAACCTGTACGACCTGCCGCCGAAGGAACTGAAGAAGGTCCCGACCGTCTGCGCGTCGTTGCGCGAAGCGCTGGGTTGCCTCGACAAGTCGCGTGCGGTCTTCACCAAGGGCGGCGTGTTCACCGACGACCAGATCGACTCGTATATCGAGCTCAAGATGGAAGATGTGGCGCGTTGGGAAATGACGCCGGCACCGGTGGAGTTTGATATGTACTATAGTGCGTAGCGGCCACGGCTAACGCGAAATTTGCCCTTGCGAATTTTGCGTTAGCCGCGGACTCGCGCAGCACTTCGGCCGGCGAGACAGGCGGCCCTCCGCCGCCTGGACTCGTCCGACGGACGGCTTTGCCGGCCCCTTACTTCCTACCTACTCTCCCCTGAAATCCCCAAAGCCGCACGAACCCACCCCGGTCCGTGCGGCTTTGCCGTACGGTTGCGCCACACCCCTAAACCCGCTACGCGCCACACCATCCCAACACCGTCATCAAAATGGAACGCTCGCCGGCGCACCATCCGCTGTCGCTGCCCCTGAAAACCCGTTCCAAGGCCCCCGCCCCCATGCGCGTCCGCGTCCTGACCACCCTCGCCTACCGCTTCATCGACCCCACCGAAATCATCGCCAAATTCCAGGTCGCGCACGCCGCGGGCCAGACTTTGGTGTCCGAACAACTGACGCTCAACCCCGCCACGCGCCTGATCGAAACCGTCGATCCGACCGATGGCTCAAGGACGCTGCGCGGCGAGACCAGCAGCGAACTGCGCATCGACTATGCCGCGGTTGTCGACATTGCGCCGCGCATCGCGATTCCTGCAAACGCCGCACAAAGCCGCTGGTCCGACCTGCCCGCCGATGCGCTGCGCTATCTGTTGCCGAGCCGCTATTGCCCGTCGGACAAGTTCGGGCGCTTCGTCGCGCGCGAATTTCCGGCACCGCTCGCCGGCGGCGCGCGGGTCGCGGCGATTCTCGACTGGATCCACGCCAACATCGACTATCAGTTCGGCGTCAGCACGCACGAAACCACGGCAGAGGAGACCTTTGTCGACCGCGCCGGCGTCTGCCGCGATTTCGCGCATCTGGCGATCACGCTGTGCCGCGCCGCCAACATCCCGGCCCGCGCTGTCGCGGTCTATGCCGAGGGACTGGTGCCGCAGGACTTCCACGCCGTCATCGAGGTGTTCCTGAACGGCAGCTGGTGGCTGGTCGACCCGACGCAGCTGGCGCCGGTCAACGGCCTGGTGCGGATTGCCGCAGGCCGCGACGCCGCCGACATCGCGTTTCTGACGACAAACATCGGTGCCGAACTGATCTGGCAAAGCGTCGACGTCGCGCCGGCGGCGGTCGCCTGAGGGCAGGCCCGAAGCACAAAAACGGGCGGACTGCCTGTGCAATCCGCCCGCGGGTACGCAACCGATAAAAACGCTTTAGAAGCTGGCGCCGAGTGTCACCAGGAAGGTGTCGCCCAGGATGCCGCCGAAGCTGCTGCGGTTGTTGCCAACCCATTGCGCGCCGAAGGTCAGCATCTTGTACTTGAAGTCGGCGCCGATCATGTAGTCGACCTTGTTGTCATGGCCGGTGCCGAGTGCCGCCGCGATGGCGCCAGTTTCATAGCCAAGGTTGCCCTTGAGCGTGATCGGCACGCCGGGGATGGCGAACGACGGCGCGATGAAGATGTAGGTGTTGTCGCCACCGCCGATGTTGTCCTGGTTCGGCGCGAAGTTGATGCCGGTGGTGAAGCCGATGGGGCCGAGCGCAAAGCCCAGCGAGCCGTAGAGTTCCCAGAAATCGACATTGCTGCCGCCCGGATAGAGGTAGCCGATGATGCCGACTGTCGGGGTGATACCGCCGAAAGTCTTCGACCAGCCGCCGGAGATGTCGATTTCGGTCGTCGCGCCGCCGTAAGGGGCGATCGAAGAGCCCCAGAGCCCGATAAAGAAGCCCGGCGAGGTCGTCGCGGTGATGCCGCCCTGGACGGCAATGTCGTTGTCGCTCAACGACACACCGCGCCAGCGATAGTCGGTGACGAAGGTGGCGTTGCCGGTGAACGACAGGAACGGCGTTTCTTCGACCGGCGCGGCTGCGGCCGGTGCGGCCTCAGCGGTCTGCGCCTGTGCAGCGCCGGCGGTGCCGATCGCAACCAGTGCGGTGGCGGCGAGTGCCGCAAACTTGACGGTCTTGAATGTTGTCGAACGAATCATGTCCCAAAGCTCCTTTGTCGTATGTGCTTTCCGCGCCAGTCCGGGACCAACGGCTCTGATGTCCGTTTTCGGTCAACTTGGGGAAAGTTTGCGCACTCTGCTGCATTGCACAAGCAAATTGCGCGCTGCACATTGATTCGAGCAATGATTGTGTGATTCGCGCCACAGTATGTGGAACTTTCGGCGCGCGCCCTCGGGAAAACGCCGGAAATATAGGCACACTGCCCAAAA
>CALMPZ010000022.1 GCA_937871645.1 uncultured Polymorphobacter sp. | reverse complement strand
TCCCCCAACTCGGCGCGGCATTCGGGCGTATAGGTTTCGATCGCGGTCGCTTCGAAATCCGCAGTCGGGCCGCGCAATGCCGCGGTGAAGCTGCCGCCGCCGCCGCTCAGGCGCCGTGTCACCTCGCCAAGCCGGCCGCGCGCCAGGTGGAACCGTCCGGCCGCGAGGTTGCTCCAGTCGACCATGAAGATCTGCACGACGGCGGCATCATAGCATCCGGCCGCCAGATCGGCGGCAGTGATGGCGTCGGCCGACAGCGCGCCGTCGACCTCCATCGTGTCGACATCGAGCCCGTCCGATACCATGATCGCCGACGGCGCCATGCCCGGTGCCGAGGCGTAGCTCAGCCCGTCGATGTTGAGCGCCGCGTCATGCGTGGTGAAGCCCAGCGCGACACCGTCGCCGCGCACGACGCGCCAGCAGAGCGCCAGCCTGGTCAGCGCCGGACCGAGCTGGGCGGTGGCAAAATCGCTCATCGCCTCAGGCCTCCCGGATTTCGACAAGCGGCACCGACGGCAAATCACCCGTCTGGTAGCCGGCCAGCGAAACATCGATGCGGTCTTCGGCAAAACGCACCGGCACATCGAACAGGAAGCCGGCCGACACCGCAGCACCGGGCGCCGGCGCGCTATCGAAATCGACAGCCCCGGCAGCATCGACGATCCACCCGGTCAGCCGCTCGACGCCCGCCAGTGCAACGCGCACGCTGCCCGGCGCGGGCCGCGAAATGCGCCGCAGCTGTGCATTCTCGTCGCCATAGATCTTGGTCAGTTCGAATCGCGTTCGCACCCCGTCACCAACGCCGATTTGCTGGTCGACCGGCGACGGCGCCAGGCCGTCGTTACGCGAGCTGTGGTCGAGCGGGTCGCGAAACCGAAATCCATGCGCCTGCCCGCGCCGCGCCCGGAAGAAGCGGATCAGCGCCGCCAGATCGGCCTCCGACCGTACCCCGACCCCGGCGTCATAGTGCAGCCGGGCATCGGCCCAGCTGCTGTTGCGCTGTTCAAACCCCGACGAGGTGACCGCGACCTGCGTCGAAAACTGCGGGCCGCCGGCGGCGCCGTAGCCGAGTTCGAGCGGAAATTGCACGTCATGGAACGCCGGCATGGTCTCGTCTCCCGCAAGTTCGAATGTGGTAAAGCCGTCGCGCGCCACTTGCGGCCAGGCCCAGACAAAGCGCTCGGCCACGCCGCGCGCGCGCGCCGCAACAAGCGCCGCATCGATCGCCGCCCATTGCGTCCGGTCTTCGGCCGCCGCCACGAAGCCTGAAAAATAATGTTGCTGGTCAAGCGGATAGCCGAGATCCGCCACCGCCGCACGGGCCGCCTTCTGCCCGCCGAAATCGCCGCGCGTCACGAAGTCATAGTCTTCGAGCTGCAGCACATCCCACGCCGGCCAAGCCCAGGCACCGGGCAGATTGGCGCGGCGCAAGTCGGGCGCATCGGTGCGCAGCAACTGCGGCGCATAGAACAGCAGCAGTGCCTGCATGCCGGGCGCCGCAGCCCGCACCGCATCGCGCAGCGCCAGCGTCGCGCGCCCGAGTTGCAGGCCCAGCCAATCGAGATAGTCGCGCTGCGCCGCGCTCGGCGTGGTGCGGACATCGGTTGTGGCGGGCGGCACCGGCAGGCCGGTTTCGGTCGCATAGGCCGCCACCGTAGCGGCGTCGTAAAAGCAAGGCGCATCATTGATGCCGACCCACCACCACGGCTCGCCGATCTGAAAGCGCGGCGCCTGCCCTGCCGCGACGGTGACCGCGACAAAGTCGCGGGCCACATCAGCAAGATACGCCATCGCCGACGCATTGGCGGGCGACAGCAAAGTCGAAGGCGGCGACCAGCCGGTCAGCGCCGGATTGCCCGCCGCGTCGCGCTGTTTCCAATCCGTCGGGGCAATCTGGTCGAGCAACTCGAACGACAGCGAGATGATCAGTGCAAACCCTGCGTCGTGCGCGCGCGCGGCAAACTCTGCATGCCAGGCCCGTGCGGCAGCGTTCACCGGCACCGCCGGATCGACGACGAACCGCGCCTCGCCAGCGTCCCAGATCAGTGCCGGAAAATGGCTCATCCCGACATAGTGGTTGATGATATCGGTGTAGCCGGTCTGCACCATGCCGCGCAGCAGTCGCGCCGGGGTCAAATGGTAGCTGTCGTCATAGCCGCTGGCGATGCGTACGCCGTGCTGCGGCACGAACGTATCGCCGATCGCCAGCGTCGAAGTGGCACCTTCGGCGCGAATATCAGATACGGTGACGACCGCCGCGACACCCAAGCCCAACGGCGCATCGACTCCGTCAAACGCCGCCGGCACCAGCGAAATGAACAGCCGGTCGATGTCGCCCGCCCACACCGGATCGGCTTCGGACGGGTGCAGGAAGCCGCCCGCCAGCGTGTCGAAATCGAGGTGGATTTGCGCGTCGGCCGGCGTGCCCGTCGCATAGTTCCAAAGCCGGACATACCAGGCGCGCGCGTTGCCCAAGGTATCGCGGCCCTCGATTGTCAGCACCGGGCCATTGACCGCATCGAGCGCCATCACGCCGGCGTCGGCCTGCCAGCGGAAACTCAGCTGCGTGCCGCGATAATCGCGCGCGGTCTTGTAGCGCAGCAACGGGTGATCGAAGCGGTCGTCGGATTCCCAGATCAGCCCCGCGAGATCGTTCGACTTCAGGAATGCCAGATCGACGCGCAGCGCATCGGGCGACGGCGTTGTCAGCGCCGCCATCATCGGCCGCGGAAAATTGACGCTCCAGAAACGCGGGTCGAAGCGCTTGATCCAGTCGTGACGCAGGCAATCGGCGTCGCTCGCCAGCCAATACGCCATCAGCGTTCGGCCCGGTCGAGCGCACCGCGCACCGCGCGCGCCACCTGGGCGCCAGTGCGCGCCATGAACGCCGGTCCGGCGTCGCGCGGTGCTGCAACATTGACCGTCACATTGACCGCGCCGCGGCCGCCGCCACCCGCCACAATCTGCCCGCTGGCGGTCGGCACGAACATCTCCGGCCCGCGCTCGCCGACCAT
>CALMPZ010000021.1 GCA_937871645.1 uncultured Polymorphobacter sp. | reverse complement strand
GTTCGCGCAAATAGGTCAGCAGGTCGCGGTAGAGCCCGGGGTAGCCGTCGACGATTTCCTGGATGCGCGCCACGGTCGCGTCATAATCGACCTTGGGATCGAGGCTGATCCACAATTCGGTGAAGTTCGGCCCGACGACTTCGTCGGCGGCTTCGGCACGGCCGATGTGGGCGCCGAAGTTGCGCACGCCGGGCACCGCGCGCAATTCCTTCGATGCCGCGATGGTGATGCGGTCCATCGCTTCGATCGAGGTGCCGGGCTTTTCGACCCAATGCATCAGGAAATCGGTTTCGCGGAAGTTGGGCAGGAACTGGTCCTTGAAACTCATATAGCCCAGCCCGGCGGCGACCAGCCCGGCGATGACGATGCCCAGCGCTAGCTGCGTGCGGCTGGCGATGTGCGCCAGCAGCATGGCGTAGCGGCGCTTGAGCCCGCGCACGAACGCCGTGTCCGCCTCGGCGCGTTCGGGTGCGTCGGGGAGCAGCCACAGCGCCAGCGCCGGCGTCACCGTCAGCGCCACGAGCAGCGACGCGGCAATCGCCAGCACATAGGTCAGCGCCAGCGGCCGGAAGAAATCGCCGGCGATGCCGCCGAGAAACAGCACCGGCACGAATACCAGCATGACGATCAGGCTGGCGAACACCACCGCAGAGCGCACTTCGAGCGCCGCATCGAGCACCACCGCGAACGCACTGCGCGAATTGCCCGCCGCGCGGTTGAGCCGCAGCCGCCGGCCGATGTTTTCGACATCGATGATCGCGTCATCGACAACTTCGCCGAGCGCGATGACCAGTCCGGCGATGACCATGGTGTTGATCGTCGCGCCGCTCCACAACAGCACCAGCCCGGCGCCGAGCAGCGACAGCGGGATCGCGGTCAGCGAAATCAGCGCCTGGCGCCAATCGCGCGTGAATGCAAACAACACGACCGCAACAAGCACGCAACCGATCGCCAGCGCCCGCGCCAGATTGTCGATCGAGCGCTCTATGAAGGTCGCGGGGCGGAAGATCGTCGTGTCGATCTCGACGTCCTTGAGGCCGGGGCGCAGCCGGTCGATCGCCGCCTCGACACCGCGTGTAACGGCGAGCGTATTGCCGCTCGGGTGCTTTTCGACAATCAGCATCAACCCCGGCACGTCGTTGATGATCGCGTTACCGATCGGCGCGGCAAAGCCGTCGACAACACGCGCCACATCGCGCACCAGCACCGGCGCCCCGCCGGCCTGCTTGACCAGCGTCGCACCAAGATCGGCGGCGTTGGCAATCGGCGCGGTCTGCGCCACTGCGAGGCGCTGGTTGGGCGTGTCGACAAAACCGCCACCGCCCACCAGCACCGCGTCACCCACCGCCGCGCGCAGTTCGGCGAGCGTCACACCGGCGGCGCGCAACCGGTCAGGGTCGACCAGCACCTGCAACTGGCGATCGCGCTGGCCCCAGACCGCGACATTGGCGACGCCCGGCACCGCCATTAGCTGCGGCCGGATTGTCCAGCGGACCAGTTCCGACAGTTGCATCTGGTTCAGCATTTTCGACGTCACGCCGATCTTCATCGCCCGCGAGGTCGAAGACAGTGTCGACAGCAACACCGGCGGCCTGGCGGCCGCAGGCAATTTGGCCGCAGCCTGCGCGACGCGTTCGGCCACCAGCTGGCGTGCCCGCACGACATCGGTGCCGCGGTCGAACAGCAACACCACCGATGACAGCCCGAGCACCGATTTTGACCGCAGCGTCGCCAGGCCCGGCACGCCGTTGACTGCGGTTTCGAGAGGAATCGTCACGAGGCTTTCAACTTCCTCGGTCGACAGCCCCGGCGCCTCGGTCTGGACTTCGACGAGCGGCGGAGCGAACTCGGGAAATACGTCGAGCGGCACGCCGGCGCCGGTGCGCAGGCCGAGCACCACCAGCAATGCCGCCAGCGCCAGCACCAGTACGCGCTGTTGCAACGATACGGTGATCAGCGCGCGCAGCATCGCGGCTATTTCGCGCCGAATTCGGTACCGAACAGCTCGGCGGCACCGGCAGTGACGACGACAGCGCCCGGCTCAAGCCCGCGTGACAGCAGCACGGTGTCGCCGGAGGTCGCGGCAATTTCGACGCGACGGCGTTCGAACTGCTGCGGCGCGACGCGCTGGTAAACCCATTCGCCGCCGTAAATGTCACGGATGATTGCCGACGCCGGTACGACCAGCCCGCTGCTGGCGCCGCGCATCGGCAGTTCGACGCCGACGCGCTGGCCGATACGAAACGCCCGGTCGGCATTGGCGAGCGCATAATAGAGGTCGACAGTGCCTGCGGCTGCATCGCTCGAAGGCAGCGCCCGGACCGGGCGGGCACTGTGCGGCGCACCGCCGTTGCCCAGCGGCCGCACCAGCGCGTTGGCATCGCGCACCAACGCATCGAGGTCGCCGCCCGACACCGGTACGCGCACCCAAAGCGCCGTCTGCGACGTCATCGCCGACATCGATGGCCCAAGCAGCCGGCGCTGGGCATTGGCCGCCGCCAGCGCTGCCTCCGCCGTCTTCAATTCGGCCCGGGCTTCGTCGCGCGCCCGCGCGCTACCCGATTGCAGCCCGACAAGTCGTTCGGCGCGATTATAGTTGAGTTGTGCCAATTCGACCTGTGCCTGCGCGCGAGCAATTTCGCCGTCGGCCTGTGCCTGCGCGCTAGACATCGCAGCAAGATCAGTCACCGATCGCACAGGCACGCTGGCGCTGCCCGTTGGCGCGACGATTTCGCCATGCGCAGCGCGAACCCGCGCGCTGGTACCGGTGCCGACGTTGACGGTGCGGATCGCCAGCCGCTTTTCGGCCTGCGGCGTCAGTGTCAGCCTGAGAAGCTCGGTTTCGTGGCCGACGGGGTCGGATTTTGATGGCTTGGATGCAGGACTTGTTGCCTTGTCACTGCAACCGCCCAGCAGCAGCAGCGCGGCAACCGACATTCGGCATGGCAACGACAACATCAGCGCTCCCCCTGTGGGCCAAGAATTAGCTTCGTTGCAAGGGTTGCGGCAAGCTG
>CALMPZ010000020.1 GCA_937871645.1 uncultured Polymorphobacter sp. | reverse complement strand
TCGGGCTCGCTGACCGCGTTGCCGATCATCGAAACCCAGGCCGGCGACGTTTCGGCCTACATTCCGACCAACGTGATTTCGATCACCGACGGGCAAATCTTTCTTGAAACCGAACTGTTCTACCAGGGCATCCGTCCGGCCATCAACGTCGGTCTGTCGGTCAGCCGCGTCGGTTCGGCGGCACAGACCAAGGCGATGAAGAAGGTCGCCGGCTCGATCAAGCTCGAGCTCGCGCAGTACCGCGAAATGGCGGCGTTCGCGCAGTTCGGCTCGGACCTCGATGCGTCGACGCAGCGCCTGCTCAACCGTGGTGCCCGCCTGACCGAACTGCTCAAGCAGGGCCAGTACCAGCCGATGCCGTTCGAAGAACAGGTCGTCAGCATCTTCGCCGGCGTCAACGGCTTCCTCGATGCCGTGCCGACCAACGCAGTGACGCGCTTCGAAGCCGGCCTGCTGTCGGACATGCGCAACAACCACGCCGATCTGCTCGCCGCCATCCGCACGTCGAAGGACATTTCGGATGACAGCAAGGCAAAGTTGAACGCTGCAATCGGCAACTTCGCCAAGACGTTTGCGTAAATGAACGCCGCCTCCCCAGCGCAAGCTGGGGTCCACCGGCAATCGGTGGCTCGGGCGGCAAGATGGGCCCCAGCGTTCGCTGGGGAGACGGTTAGCGGAAACGAGAGATAGCACGCCACCATGGCCAGTCTTAAACAGCTCAAGATGCGCATCGCTTCGGTGAAGTCGACGCAGAAGATCACCAAGGCGATGAAGATGGTCGCCGCGGCGAAGCTGCGCCGTGCGTCCGAAGCCGCCGAAGCCGCGCGCCCCTATTCGGAGCGCATGGCCGCCGTGCTCGCGTCGCTCGGCAGCAAGGTCACGCCGGGACCCGAATCACCCAAGTTGCTCGCCGGCACCGGTAGCGACCAGGTCCACCTGCTCGTCATCGCCTCGTCCGAACGCGGGCTCTGTGGCGGTTTCAACACCAACATCGTCCGCCTCGCGCGCCGCAAGATCGACACGCTGATTGCCGAGGGCAAGACCGTCAAGCTGCTGTTCGTCGGCAAGAAGGGCCGCGCGCAGCTGCAGCGCAGCCATGCCTCGCACATCGTCGGCAGCATCGACATCAGCGAAATGAAGCGCGCCGGTTTCAGCGATGCGCAGCGCATCGCAGACGCCATTGTCGCGCGCTTCAACGACGGTGAATTCGACGTCGCACACCTGTTCTTCGCGCGCTTCCGTTCGGCGCTGGTGCAGGAACCGACCGAAATCCAGCTGATCCCGGTGGCGATTGCCGGCGCGACCGACGACACGCCCGTCGCTGCAACGTCGTCTGCCGACTACGAGCCCGACGAGGAACTGATCCTTGCCGAACTGCTGCCGCGCAACCTCAGCGTGCAGGTCTTCCGCGCGCTGCTCGAAAACGCCGCGTCCGAAGAAGGCTCGCGCATGACCGCGATGGACAACTCGACGCGCAACGCCGGCGACATGATCAACAAGCTGACCATCACCTACAACCGCACCCGCCAGGCCGCGATTACCAAGGAGCTGATCGAGATCATCTCCGGCGCCGAAGCGCTTTAAGAATTCAGGAGAAGTACCCATGGCAAAAGCCCCCGTCACCGCCAACATCGGCCGCATCACGCAGGTCATCGGCGCCGTTGTCGACGTGCAGTTCGACGGCGACCTGCCGGCGATTCTGTCGGCGCTCGAAACCAAGATCGGCGATGTCCGCCTCGTGCTCGAAGTGGCGCAGCATCTCGGTGAAAACACCGTCCGCACCATCGCCATGGACGTAACCGACGGTCTGGTCCGCGGCCAGGCCGTGACCGACACCGGCAGCCAGATTCGCGTCCCCGTCGGCCCGGCAACGCTCGGCCGCATCATCAACGTCATCGGTGAACCCATCGACGAACGTGGCCCGGTCGGCGCCGCGACGACGATGCCGATCCATGCCGAAGCGCCGCTGTTCGTCGACCAGTCGACCGACAACTCGATCCTCGTCACCGGCATCAAGGTCATCGACTTGCTCGCGCCGTACGCCAAGGGCGGCAAGATCGGTCTGTTCGGCGGCGCCGGCGTCGGCAAGACCGTGCTCATCCAGGAACTGATCAACAACATCGCCAAGGGCCACGGCGGCACCAGCGTGTTCGCCGGCGTCGGTGAACGCACCCGCGAAGGCAATGATCTTTACCACGAATTCCTCGAAGCCGGGGTTATCGCCAAGGACGCCGACGGCAATGCCATCAGCGAAGGTTCGAAGGTTGCGCTGGTTTATGGCCAGATGAACGAGCCCCCGGGCGCCCGTGCCCGCGTCGCACTGTCGGGCCTGACCAACGCGGAATATTTCCGCGACGTCGAAGGCCAGGACGTGCTGTTCTTCATCGACAACATCTTCCGCTTCACGCAGGCCGGTTCGGAAATGTCGGCACTGCTGGGCCGCATCCCGTCGGCAGTGGGCTATCAGCCGACGCTCGCCACCGACATGGGCGCGCTGCAGGAACGCATCACCTCGACCAACCGCGGTTCGATCACCTCGGTGCAGGCAATTTACGTGCCCGCCGACGATTTGACCGATCCGGCGCCCGCCACCTCGTTCGCCCACTTGGACGCGACGACCGTGCTGTCGCGCTCGATCGCCGAACTCGGCATCTACCCGGCCGTCGATCCGCTCGATTCGACCTCGCGCGTTCTCGAACCGCGCACCGTCGGCGAAGAACATTACGCTGTCGCGCGTTCGGTCCAGGAAGTCTTGCAGAAGTACAAGAGCTTGCAGGACATCATTGCCATTCTCGGCATGGATGAACTGTCGGAAGACGACAAGCTGGTGGTCAC
>CALMPZ010000019.1 GCA_937871645.1 uncultured Polymorphobacter sp. | reverse complement strand
GCAATTTCGCCGCGTCAGCCCGTGATGTCCCCGCCGGCAGCAGGATGCGGCGCGCCGCGCTCAGGCCCAGCCCGGCATCGACGAGCGCATCGACATAGAGCGAAAAGCCCACTGCGGTTTCGCGGTGGCCATCGGGGTGCGTGATGGCATAAGCGCCGCCGCGGCCGACTTCGCCGCGCACGCCGGGTGCATAGATGGCAAAGCCGATCCACGACTGGAAGCCGAAGCCGTGGCGCTCGGTCGGGTCGAGCGTGACGCGGACATCGGCGGGCAGCGCCGCCACGACTTCCGCCACATCGGCGAGCCGCGCTTCGAACGCCGCGCCGAGATGCAATGCGCGCAACGCGGCCAATGCCGCTTCGGCAGGGCCGCTGGCAGCAATCAACGGTTCGTAATGCGACGCACCGGCAGCGCGGAGCCCGGCAACATCCTTGCCGTCGAGCAGGGCATGCACAGCTTCAATTTTGTCCGCCGCGACAGGACACGGCCCCGCCGCGAGCGCACCGACAAAGCTCGGCAACGTCACATCGACGCTGAGCGTTTCCAGCCCCGCCGACTGCAACGCCTCGACGGCGAGCAGCAAAACTTCGGTGACCGCCGCGACGCCGTCGCTGCCGATCAGTTCGGCACCGGCCTGGATCATCTCGCGTTCGGGGTTGAGTTGTGTACCCTTCACGCGCAGCACCGGGCCGCCGTAGCTCAGCCGCAGCGGCTGCGCGTAATGCGCCAGCCGCGTCGTGGCGATGCGCCCGGCCTGGCCGGTGATGTCGGGGCGCAGCGCCAGCGTGCGCTGCGTTACCGGATCGACAAAGCGCAGCAGCTTGGCATTGGCGCCGCTCTCGGCACCGACGCGGCCGGTCAGCGATTCCTCATATTCGACCAGCGGCGGCTGGACGCGCTCGTAGCCATGGCTCGCCACGGTATCGAGCACGCCGCGTAGCAACGCCGCCGCCGCTTCCGCCTGCGGCGGCAGGCGGTCACGGAGCCCCTCGGGGAGCAGGCCGGCGGTGACTTCGTTCATGGCTTTGCCCAATATGACGTCAGCCGCGTCGTGGCAAAGCCACGCCGTCGGACGGGTTCGGCGGGAATTGCCCGCCGCCCCGCCGGCCGGCATTGCGCGAGTCCGCGCGCAGCAGGCGATCGCTGCGCAATCGCGCCGCTGCACACTGGCCGCGCTTCAGCCAAAGTACAACGCCTTGACCTGCTTCACCCCGTCGATGCGGCAGATCGTCCACAGCAGGCTTTCGGGGATCTTTTCGTCGACCGACAGCAGCAGCACGGCTTCCGAACCCGCGGCGCGGCGGCCGAGGTGGAAGGTGCCGATGTTGACGCCGGCTTCGCCGAGCGCGGTGCCGAGACGACCGATGAAGCCCGGCTTGTCCTCGTTGACGATGAACAGCATCGGACCGTGCATATCGGCTTCGACCTTGATGCCGATGATTTCAACGAGACGCGGCTCGCGATTGCCGAACAGCGTGCCGGCAACCGAGCGCTCGCCTTCGGGGGTCTTGACGGTGACGCGGACCAGCGTGTGATAGTCAGTGTCGCGTTCGTGACGGACTTCGGCGATTTCGATGTTGCGTTCACGCGCCATGTACGGCGCGTTGACCATGTTCACCGTGTCCGAAAACGGCTTCATCAAGCCCGTAAGCACCGCCGCCGTAATCGGCTTGATGTTGAGTTCGGCGGCAGCACCTTCGACTTCGACCGTCACGCCGGTGACGTTTTCGGTCAGCTGGCCGATGAGCAGGCCGAGTTCTTCGGCGAGCTTCATGTACGGGCGCAACCGCGGCGCTTCCTCGGCACTCAGCGACGGCACGTTGAGCGCGTTGGTGACGCCGCCGGTCAGCAAAAAGTCGGCCATCTGCTCGGCCACTTGAATTGCGACATTGACCTGCGCTTCATCGGTCGAGGCGCCGAGGTGCGGCGTCGAGATGAAGTTCGGCGTACCGAACAGCGGCGACGCCTTCGCCGGCTCTTCGACGAACACGTCGAGCGCCGCGCCGCCAACCTGGCCGCTGTCGAGCGCCGCCTTCAGCGCCACTTCGTCAACCAGCCCGCCACGCGCGCAGTTGATGATGCGCACGCCCTTCTTGGTCTTGGCGATGTTTTCGGCCGACAGGATGTTGATCATCCCCTTGCCCGCGCCGTCCAGCCGCATC
>CALMPZ010000018.1 GCA_937871645.1 uncultured Polymorphobacter sp. | reverse complement strand
TGGCGCCTTGCTGGACGTGCCCGGCTTTGCGGCCTGGGCCGACGGCGCGCCGGCGCTCGACTATACCGTCAACAATGCGGTGGGCTATCCGCTGCTGACCGGCGCCGGCCCCGAGCCGGTCAACCATGTGCTGCCGGCGTGGGATTTGCTCAGCGGCGCCTATGCGGCGTTCGCGCTGCTCGCCGCCATCCGCCGCCGCGAGAAGACGGGCGAGGGCAGCGAAGTGCGGATTCCGCTGTCCGACGTCGCCATCGGCACCGTCGCCAATCTCGGCGGCATCGCCGAAGTGCTCCACAGTGGCGCCAACCGGCCACTGTTGGGCAATGCGGTCTACGGACTGTTCGGCCGCGATTTCGTGACCAAAGACGGCGTGCGCACGATGATCGTCGTGGTGACGCATCGGCAATGGGCGAACCTGCTCGGCGCGCTCGGTCTGAACGACGCGGTCGCGGCCATCGAGGCGCAGCGCGGCGTCAGCTTTGCCAGCAATGACGGGCTGCGCTTCGACCACCGCGACGCGCTCTACCCGCTGTTCGAAGCCGCTATCGGCGCACGCGACCATGCCGCACTTGCCGAAGCGCTCGACGGCGCGGGGATAGTCCATTCGGCCTACCGCACCACGCTCGACGCCGCGCACGACCCGCGCCTCGTCGGCAACAACCCGATGTTCAGCAAGTTCGACGCCAACCCCTCGGGGTTCGCCTATCCCGCCGCCGGTGCGTTCGGCACGGTGCCGCAGCTCGCACGGGCGCCCGCGCAAGCCGCCCCGCGCAACGGCCAGCACAGCGAACAGGTGCTCGCCGAACTGCTCAAGCTTTCATCGGGCGAAATAGCCCGCCTCATCGACTCAGGAACGGTAGGAATTGCCTCATGACCCAACTTCGTCGCGCTGCCATCGTTGCGCCGATCCGCACTGCCGTCGGCAAGTTCGGCGGCGCCTTGTCGTCGCTCACCGCCGGTGAACTCGGCGGCATTGTGCTCAAGGCGCTGATGGACCGCACCAAAATCGATCCGGCGCGTGTCGACGACGTGGTGTTCGCGCAAGGCTATGGCAACGGCGAGGCGCCGTGCATCGCGCATTGGTCGTGGCTCGCGGCGGGGCTACCGCTCGAGGTGCCGGGCTATCAGCTCGACCGGCGCTGCGGCTCGGGCCTGCAGGCGATCGTCAACGCCGCGATGATGGTGCAGACCGGCGTCAGCGACATCGTCGTGGCGGGCGGTGTCGAGAGCATGTCGAACGTCGAACATTACAGCATCGATGTCCGCAAGGGCGTAAGGATGGGCAACATGACGCTGCACGACCGGTTGACGCGCGGCCGCGTGATGAGCCAGCCGATCGAGCGCTTCGGCGTCATTTCTGGCATGATCGAAACCGCCGAAAACCTCGCGAAAGACTATGGCATCAGCCGCGAAGCCTGTGACGCCTATGCCGTCCGCTCGCACCAGCGCGCCACCGCCGCGTGGGGTGCCGGGCTGTTCGCCGATGAACTGGTGCCGGTCAGCATCGCGCAGCGCAAGGGTGCGCCGCTGGTCTTCGATCACGACGAAGGCTACCGCAGCGACGCGACGCTCGACTCGCTCGGCGCACTGCGTCCGATCGAAGGCGGCGTGGTGACCGCGGGCAACGCCAGCCAGCAGAACGATGCGGGCGCGGCCTGCCTCGTCGTCGCCGAGGACAAGCTCGAAGAACTCGGGCTCGAACCCATCGCCTTCTTCCACAGCTGGGCCGCCGCCGGCTGCGAGCCGTCGCGCATGGGCATCGGCCCGGTGCCGGCGACGCAGCGGCTGTTCGCGCGCAACGGGCTGTCATGGGGCGACATCGGGCTGATCGAGCTCAACGAGGCGTTCGCGCCGCAGGTGCTCGCCTGCCTCAAGGGCTGGGGCTGGAGCGATGACGACAGCCGCCACGCCATCCTCAACGTCAACGGCTCGGGGATTTCACTGGGGCATCCGATCGGCGCCACCGGCGGCCGCATCCTCGCCAATCTGACGCGCGAAATGCAGCGCCGCGACGTGCGCTACGGGCTTGAAACGATGTGCATCGGCGGTGGTCAGGGCATCGCGGCGGTGTTCGAACGCGCATGAATCTCGCACCATTTCTGGCCGCCGCGCAGACCTACCGCGACGCGGCAAAGGCCGCGCTGACGGCGCGGCTTGCCGAGCGTGCCATCGATGCCGAACAACGCGCTGCGCACGGCTTCGCCTGGGTGGCGACAACCGTTGCGGCACTCGAAGCCGTCGCCGGCTGGCTCGATGCCAATGCCGGTGGCACGGCGCTCGACCGGCAGGTCGCAACGCTGATTTTCGCCGAAAGCATCGCCCAACTTACCGGCGGCTTGCCGATGGGGCAGAACGAAATCTTCCGCCCCGCCGACCTCGGGCTGTCGGGCGCGGCCGCCAGTCTGGCGAGCGCCGCTGAAGCGCTGCTTGGCGCAGACCTTGCGGCAGCGCGTGCGGCAGTGGCCGTCGCTTTGGCCGACGGCCAGACCCCGAGCGAGAGCCTGCACGACGCCGAACTCGATGCCATCCGCGAACAATATCGCCGCTTCACCGAGAGCGAAATCCTGCCGCACGCGCACAAATGGCACCTCGCCAACGACCTCATCCCCGACGCCACCGTGGCCGCGATGGCGGCGCTCGGCACCTTCGGCGTCTGCATCCCCGAAGCCTTCGGCGGGCTGGGACTGTCGAAGCTCGTCATGTGCCTCGTCACCGAAGAGCTGTCGCGCGGCTGGATCGGCGCCGGGTCGCTCGGCACGCGCTCGGAAATCGCCGGCGAACTCATCACCACCGGCGGCACCGACGCGCAAAAGGCCTATTGGCTGCCGCGCATCGCCAGCGGCGAGGTGCTGCCGACCGCAGTGTTCACCGAACCCGACACCGGCTCCGACCTCGGGTCGCTGCAGACCCGCGCCCGCCTGACCGACGCCGGCTGGGTCATCGACGGCGCCAAGACCTGGATCACCCACGCCAGCCGCTCGGACCTGATGACGATGCTGGTCCGCACCCTGCCCGACGCCAAGGGCTATGCCGGCCTGTCGATGCTGCTCGTCCCCAAACCGCGCGGCACTGCGGCCGATCCGTTCCCCGCACAAGGCATGACCGGCAGCGAAATCGACGTGCTCGGCTACCGCGGCATGCGCGAATATGCGCTGCAGTTCGATGCGATGACCGCGCCCGCCGACGCACTGCTCGGCGGCGAGGAGGGGCAGGGCTTCAAGCAGTTGATGCGCACCTTCGAAGGCGCGCGCATCCAGACCGCCGCCCGCGCCGTCGGCGTCGCCAAGCGCGCGCTCGACCTGGGCTTGGACTATGCTTTGAACCGCAAGCAGTTCGGCAAGGCGATCATCGGTTTCCCGCGCGTCGCCGACAAGATCGCCATGAGCCTCGCCGATTTCGTCATGACGCGCGAGCTGACCTATGCCGCCGCGCGCGCCAAGGATTCGGGCAAGCGCTGCGACATCGAAGCCGGCATGGCGAAGCTGCTCGCCGCGCGCGCCGCGTGGAGCAATGCCGATGCGGCGCTGCAGATCCACGGCGGCAACGGCTATGCGCTCGAATATGAAATCAGCCGCGTGCTGTGCGACGCGCGCATCCTCAACATCTTCGAGGGCGCCGGCGAGATCCAGGCGCAGGTGATCGCCCGCCGGTTGCTCGAGGGCGGAAACTGACCGATTCGATTTGCTCTCGCGCCTGCCGCTGCGGCATGCGCGAGGCCTTGCAA
>CALMPZ010000017.1 GCA_937871645.1 uncultured Polymorphobacter sp. | reverse complement strand
ATAATCGGGCGCAGGGGGCAGCCCTGCCCGCCGGAGGCTCTTCTCAGTCCTTCAACCCACCCAGTTCGCACCCCCGTGCCTCCAGAATCGGCCGCAGCTCTCGGTAGGCGGCGGGGGTCCAGTTGAGGCGGATGTTGGGGTAGAGGTGGTGGATGATGTGGTATTGCATGCCGCTTGACCCGATGTTGCCCCAGAGGCTGCGAAAGGCGCGGGTTTCGCGGTAGCGGCCGGTCTCGGTGGCGGGGTGGTGCGGCGCCCAGCTCAGGTAGAAATTGATGTAGGTGATGGCGATCTGGCGCGGCAGCCACCACAGTAGCGCCGCTTCGATGGCATAGCCGCTCCAGGCGAGGCCGCAGAGCAGCGCGAGGTTGAAGAAATTCATCAGCATCGCGTCGATCAGCGCCGATTTGGCGGCCGGCGTTTCGAGCGCCATCAGGATCTGGCCGTAGCGTTTCGAGCCGGCCCCGCGCGGCTGGCGGTTTTGCAGCGACTTCCAGATCGCGGCGGCGGCGCTGGGCGCATGGACATCATAATCGGGGTCGAGCGCCGGGTCATTGGCGTGGCGGTGGTGCTGCAGGTGTGTGGTGCGCGCCGTGCGGAACGGCAGCCCGAGCGGGAAGATGACGATATGGCCGAACAGCTCGTTGAGCCAGTGCTGGGGTGAGGTGCGCGGCACGATGATGTCGTGCTGGGCATCGTGCGACGGCAGGTAGCTCGCGGTCACGCACACCGTCGCGATGGCGAACCCGGCCCATAACGGCAGCACGCCGCTTATCGTCAGCGGCCAGAGCGCCAGCCACAGCACGATGTTGCCGAGGCCCCAGGCGACCATCAGCCACGGCGTGCCGCCGATGTATTTTTCGGCGATGGCCTTTTCGCGGGCGCGCAGCGTGGCGGTGTCGATCGGCAGCTGGACGTTCATATCCAGCTGCCCCGCAGGTTGGCGACCGCGCCGAGCGTGCCGCCGATGACCAGCCCGGCGAGCACCGGCGTCAGCCCGAACGGCGGCGTCAGCCCGGCGCGGGTAATGATCTGTGCGGCCAGCGGCGCCAGAAAGCCCAGCCCGAACAGCAGCGGCTGCAATGTCAGCAATAGTCGGATGATCGGCATGGCATTCCCCCGCGGCGGTTATCACCGCCTTGAATAATGCGTATCACAACTCCGCAAAATTGCAAAAGCGCTATTTCGCCGCAACATAGCCGTGCTGCGTCATGCAGGCGCCGTAGCTGTTTTCCCACGCCGTCGCCTTCGACTGCTGCTGCGCGGTGGCGGTCTGCTGCGCCTTGGCGGTCTCGCGGCGGCCCTGGCGAACCTTCGCGCCGCCGACCATCGTGCCCGCCACTGCGCCGGCCTGCGCCTGATCCTGGCGATGCTGGTCCTGGACGCCCTGCGGCGCATAGGGGTGGTTGTTGTTCTGCACGACGCCGACCGTGCCACCGGTGACGGCGCCGACGGCAGCGCCGCTGACCCGCGCGCCGGCGTTGGGGTTGGTCATCGGCGGCGGCGGCGTCTGGCCAGGCACATAACCCGTCGCCTGTGTCGCCGCGCTGGTGCATGCCGACTGGTCAATGGCCATTTGATCGGTTGCCGGTGCGGCTGCTGCAGTGGTCTGCGCGGCGGCAGGCAGCGCGACGCATGTCACGAGCGCGATGATCGTGTGGTGGATGCGAGCCATGAAAATTCTCCCCTGATCGATGCGGCGGTCAGCCGCCTCGTCCGCGGTAACAGATGCGGCGCGGCCCGATTGGCAAGAAATGGACAATTCAATCGCAGCGCGGATTGCCCTTACCCGCGTGCCGGAAATGCTCTAACCCTTGGCAAAACAACCTTGAGGGAGCCCGGCCATGTACACGTTGATCATCGGCAATCGCACCTACAGCAGCTGGTCGCTGCGCGGCTGGCTGGCCTGCAAGGCGTCGGGACTCGAGTTTGAAACCGTCGTGCTGCCGATGGACACGCCCGCATGGGATGCCGGCAGTTCAAAGGGTGAGCTGCCGTCGTCGAAGGTACCGACGCTGTGGCACACCGACGCCACCGGCCAGCGCATGGCGATCTGGGACAGCCTGGCGATCATCGACTGGCTCGCCGACAAGGTGCGCACCGCGCGCATCAGCCGCGGGCATTACTGGCCGCAGGACTGGGCCGCCCGCGCGCTGGCGCGATCGATCAGCGCCGAAATGCACAGCGGCTTCACGGCGTTGCGCCAGGGTTGCCCGATGAACCTGAAATTCAACTTCCCCGATTTCGCGCCGTCACCCGAAGTGCTCGCCGATGTCGCGCGCATCGACGCGCTGTGGAACGAGGCGCGCGGCAAGTTCCATTCGATCGACGAAGCGCACGAAGGCCCGTTCCTGTTCGGCACGTTCAGCGCCGCCGACATGATGTTCGCCCCCGTTGTGACACGCATCGCCACCTACGGCCTGCCGGTCAGCGAAGTTTCCGCCGCCTATGTCGCCGAGGTACTCGCGCACCCGTGGATGCAGGAATGGACCGCCGCCGCCAAGGCCGAGACCTTCCCGTTCGCGCGCTATCTGGTGCCCGGCGGCGTGCCGGCGTGAGCTAAGCGCCGCGCGCCTGCCCGCCGGAGGCGCTCACCAGCGCCCGCGCCTTGACCAGCGCCTCGGCATAATCATGCGCCAGCACCACGCGGCCACCGGCACGCCC
>CALMPZ010000016.1 GCA_937871645.1 uncultured Polymorphobacter sp. | reverse complement strand
GGTGCGGTCATCGGCGATCGCCGAAACGCTCGGCCGTTCGGGAGTCAGCCGGCGCACCACCGCCGCAAGCGGATCGACGCCGTCGAGCCAGACAGCAAAGCGCGGATCGGCGATGATGATGTTGCCGTCGCGGTCACAGGCGGCCGAGGCGAAGCTGTCGGCATGAAGATCGGCGGGGGTGCTGCGCGCGTCGGCGGCAGCGCTCGCGGCCGCGAGCAGCGCAGCCGGCGCCTGTGCCATTGCGTCGCCCCAGCCCTCGTGATCATCGGCGAACAGCGCCAGCAGCGCATCATCCTGCGCGGCGCGGCGGAAGCGATCGAGGAAGGCTGCGGCCCGGCTCATTAAAGATACTTAACGCCTTCAATTGATTTGCCCAACACCCCCCAAATGGGGGTGTGGCCGCGCGTGGCGAGCCACTAACTGGATCTACGACCGATTGGCGGTCAAGCAAAGGCCGCACTGCCAGACGCGTGCGGAACAGGAGTTGGGAATGGCGATTTCGAAGCACGTCGTGGTTCGCGCGGGATTGCTTGCTGGCGCATTGGCGACGAGTGCCGCCGCGAGCGCCGCGACAACCATCGCCGGCGCGTTCACGCGCATTTCGCCGGTCGAGCAGTTGACGGCACCGTTCACCGTGCCCGGCACGCAAACGCTGCGCGCCTATTCGGGGTTCGTCGAAGTCAATGTCTCGGGGTCGGGCTACAGCGCCGGCAGCGCCTTCAATGACGCGTTCTATCCCGGCGGCTTCGGCTATTACACGCTCGGTTTGGGCTGGAGCGCGGCACCGCTGCTGCCAGGCCAGCCAACGCGCGCCATCGCCAATTCGATCAGCTTCATCGAAGGGGTCGGCGCGGTGCCATTCGGGACGTTGCCGGCGTACAACCCCACGCCGCCCCATGCCTATCGCTTCGTCATCGACCTTGGCGCACTGGCGGCGCAGCCGCTGCAGTTTGGCGTCCTCGACGGCGTCTATGCCGACAACGGCGGCGCCTATGATTTCAACCTGTATCAATTGCGCGCCGGCGCCACCGCAGGCGTTCCCGAGCCCGAAAGCTGGGCGCTGACAATTGCCGGCTTCGCACTGGTCGGCATGGCCGCACGCCGCCGCCGCGCCTTCGCCTGAACCCAGTCGCGCCAGCAGGGAACCACCAGCATGACCCACATTAACGCCCGCTTCGCCGCGCTTGCCGCCGCGCTGCTTGCCACCCCCGGCATGGCCGCCAACCTGTTGGCGAACGGCGGCTTCGAGGCGACGCCGACCACCGGCTATCAATATGACGCCACCGCGCCGGGCGGGCACGTCCAGAGTTTCAGCAGCGGCGCGCTGATCACCAGCCAGTATCTGCCGGGCTGGACCATCGGCAACCCCGGCGAATCCGACCTGCACCGCGCACCTTCGGCGTATGGCGGGTATCCGGCGTCTGCCTTCGAAGGCATGCAGTATCTGGCGCTCAACTGGTCGCCGGCCGTGCATCTGCTGATCAACACGGTCGCGCAGCCGTTCACGCTTGGCGCAGGCGCAACCGGCATCGACCTGTCGCTGCACATGGCCACCGAAGTCGGCTACGGCCAGTCGCCGCTGACCGCCAACATCCGCACTGCGTCGGGCGCTATCCTGCTGTCGAGCGGCGCCTTCTACAACACCGCCGGCAACCGCAACTGGGACGCCAAGACCTGGTCGGTCGCGCTGGCGCCGGGGAACTACATCTTCGAACTGCACGGCATCGGGGCGGGCAACGGCTTGGACATGTTGGTCGTTTATGTTGTGCTGACGCAGGTCGGCAACGCCGTGCCTGGCGTTCCCGAACCCGAAAGCTGGGCACTGATGATCCTCGGTTTCGGCGCCATCGGCGCCACGCAACGAATCCGGACGCGCCGCATGCAAATGCGGCCCGCCTGAGCAACTGGAAGCCGGCCGGTCCCCTAACCCACGGCCGGCTTCCGCTTTTTTTCTCGGGGTCGGGAAGAAGGCAGAGCAGGAAGCGGCGCGGGCAAAGCCCGCGCGAGCCTGCCCCGGCGAAGGCCGGGGGACGGGTTCGGGCGGATTTCCGCCCGCCCCGCCGGCCGGGCGCTGCGCTGAGTCGGCGCGTAAGGCAGAATTCGCGAAGAGCGAATTATGCCTTACGCGCGCGCCAGCTGGGCCCCCATCATTGTGTGCAGCATATTGATCGCCTTCAACGGCCGCACCATCACCTTGAAGCGGCTGATCTGTCCGGCGTCGTTCCACCAGATCATGTCGATGCCGTTGATCCTGATGCCGTCGATCTCGTTCTCGAATTCGAGGATCGCCGAATTGTCGGCACGCCATTCACCGACATAGCGGAAACCCGAACCGCCGAGCACCGAGCCCGCGGCGCCGAGATACTTCAGCGTGATCGCCTTGCCGCGTTGCGGCGTGTGGACGACGGGCGATTCGAACACCACGTCATCGGCCAGCATCGCATCGAGCGCGGCATGGTCGTGCGATTTCATATAGGCATACCAGCCTTCGACCGGGTGGCCCATCAGCGCAACTCCTCTCCGAACAATTTGCCCAAGAAGACCGTTTCGACTTCGCGGCGCAAGTCATTGTTGGGCTTTTTCTGGAAGCCATGGCCTTCGTCGGCATAGAGCACATACCAGGTGTCGACGCCGTTGGCACGCAGGCCCGCCACCACCTGTTCGGACTCGCTCGCCGGCACGCGCGGGTCGTTGGCACCCTGCATCACCAGCATCGGCTTGCTGATCTTCGCCAGATTGTTCATCGGCGAAATCGTCACGAACGCCTTGGCCATCGCCGGGTCGCGTTCGTCGCCATATTCGGCGCGGCGGTTGTCACGGCGGTAGGCCTCGGTGTTCTGCAGGAACGTCGTGAAATTGCTGATGCCGTAGCGTTCGACTCCGCCGACCAGCCGGTTCGAATAATGCGTCATCACCGCCAGCGACATGTAGCCACCGTACGACTGGCCATAGACTGCGACGCGGCCCGCATCCATGTCGGGTTGTTTGCCGACCCAGTCGAGCAGCGCACCGATATCCTTGACGCTGTCCTCGCGCTTGGCGGCATTGTCGAGGTTGAGGAAGCGCTTGCCGTAGCCGTCCGATCCGCGGACGTTGGGCAGGATGACTGTGGCGCCGAGCACCTGCGCGAAATATTGCGCGCCGGGGTTCCAGCCGGTCACCGTTTGCGCTTCGGGGCCGCCGTGGATGTCGATGATCACCGGCGTGCGCGTACCGGGTGCCACCTTCGGGCGATAGACCAGCGCCGACACCGTCTCGCCGTCGAACGATTTGAAACGGATGACTTCGGGCGTCACTAGCTTCGCCGGGTCGAGCCCGCCGAGTTCGGAGGTCGTCCAGCGGGTCAGCGTGCCGGCGGTCGTATCCCAGCTCCACGCATCGCCCGCCGAGGTCGGCGTCTGCATCGAAAAGCCCAGCCGCTGGTTATCGGGGGCGAACCGCAGACTGCCGATGACGCCCAGCGGCAAGTCGGGCTGTGGCAGCGCGCGGCGCGTCACAAAGTCACGCACCGTGAGCTTCGACGCGCCATCGACATTGGTGACGGTGACGAGGATGCGGCCATCGTCAGACACCGTGAAACCCTCGACATCCCATTTCGGGTCGCTGGCGACTTCGGTCAGCGCGCCGCTGGCAATGTCGATGCTGACCAGCCGGCGCAGGTCGCTGGCCTCATCGCTGATCGCCAGCACGCTGCGCCCGTCCTTGCTGAACTTGGCGCTATCGAAGCGCGCCGTCTTGCCGTCGGCACGGATTCGGTGCACCTTGCCACTGGCAATGTCGAGAACGAAGATTTGCGATTCGCGGTTCGAGAGCACGCGCTGGAACAGCAACTGCATCTTGTCGGCTGAAAGATCGCTGGCGCTGACCGCGCCCTGCGCCTGATAGATCTGCTTGCGGCTTGCGGGGTCGGCGGGATTGACCGCGAACAGCGCATAGTCGCCCGAGCCCTTGACGGCGCGGGCCCAGACCATCAGCGACCCGTCCTTGGCGATGACCGGCCCGCCGTTGCGCGTCCCCGGCTCGGTCAGCTGCACCGGCACGCCGGCCAGCCCGGCGCGGTAGAGCTGGAACCACTCATCGCCGCCGGTGTCGCGGCCGAGCACGAAATCGGTGGTACCGGGGATGGTCTCGGCGCCCGCCACCGGCTCGTTGAAAAACGTCAGCTGCGTGCGCGCCGCGCCGGGTGCGGTGACGCGGTGCAGCTGGTTGGTGGCGCCAAAGCGCGTGGTGATCAGCATCGAGCCGTCGCCGAGCCAGTCCTGCAACGCCGCCGCGCGGTAATTCTGGAAGCGCTGCACCGCCGCCGACACGCCGGCTGGAATCGGCGGCACATTCTCGAGCTTCGTCGTGCCGACCATGCGCACACTCGGCGCGGGCGCCGGCGCGGCGATGGCAGTGGTGCCGAGCAGCAGCAGCGCAACAAGCGCGGGTGCGCGCCAGACGGAATGGTTCATGCGGGTGTCCTTTGAATCCAACAAATGATCAGCGTCAGCTAAACGGCTTGTCGACAGCGACCGAGCGGCTGGTGAACCATTCGGCACCGTTGGCGGTGACGAAGAAGTGATCTTCGAGCCGCACCCCGAAACGGTCGGGAATGACGATCATCGGCTCGTTCGAAAAGCACATGCCGGGTTCGAGCAACGTCATGTCGCCGCGCACCAGATACGGCGCTTCGTGGATGCTCAGGCCGATGCCGTGGCCGGTGCGGTGCGGCAGGCCGGGCAGCCGGTAGTCGGGGCCGAGCCCGGCGCGTTCGATGACATGGCGCGCCGCCCAGTCGATCGCCTCGCACGCCACGCCGGGGCGCACCGCATCGAACGCCGCCTGCTGCGCCGCGCGTTCGATGTCCCAGATCCGGCGCTGGTCGGCACTGGGTTCGCCGAATACATAGCTGCGGGTGATGTCGCTGTTGTAACCGGCCACAAGGCAACCGGTGTCGATCAGCACCATGTCGCCTTCGGCCAGAACGCTTTCACCGGGCAAGCCGTGCGGGAACGCTGTCGAGCGCCCGAACTGGACGATGGTGAAGCTGCTGCCTGACGCCCCGATGGCGCGGTGCGCGTCATTGATGAAACTACGGACTTCGGTCGCGGTGATGCCCGGCCGCAGGATCGCCGCGGCACGGCGCTGGACTTCAAGCGTCATCAGCTTGGCCTGACGCATCAGCGCCAGTTCGGCGGGCGACTTGATGCGGCGGCAACCATCGACAATCGGGCTGGCATCGATCGCGCGCAGCCCGGTCACGGCGTGACGCAGGCGGTCGACCATCACGAACGGCAGTTGCGGGTCGATCGACACCACGCTGCTGCCGGTCTGGCCGAGTGCGTGCGCGACCAGAACGTAGGGGCTTTCATGTTCTTCCCACGTCCGAACTTCGGCAGCGATATCGAGCACTGCATCGAGCGAACCGCGTTCAAATTCCGGGCAGATGATGACCGGCAGCCCGCGCGGCGGCAGCAGCATCGCCACCAGCCGCTCGCTCGGCCCCCAGGGGATGCCGGTGAAATAGTCGAGGCTGGCGCCGGCGCCGATCAGCAGCGCCTGCGTGCCGGCCTTGTGCATCAGCGCGCGGGCGGCATCGATGCGCGCCTCTCGTTCGTCGCGGGTGATGCGCGGCGCGGGCTTGTCCCAGGGTTTGATTGCCGCCAGCTCCGCCGCCGCCGTCGAACCACCGATGCCGTTCGCCATGTCCGCTCCCTGTCCTGACCGGCGCGCACCTTGCGTCAGACGGGCGCGACAGACAAGCCGCCAAGGTGATTGACGGCGCTATTCAGGCACTCCGATAGCGGCGATGGCGGGCCGACAATACTCCGCCGACCATACCGAAGCCGATAACCATCAGCGCCCAGGTCGAAGGTTCGGGAATGTTCGAAGTCGGCGCATAACCATCGGTCAACGTGTTCAGAAACGCCACGATATCGGCTTTTTACGTTTGGTCAGCGGTCGATTGCCCAGCTCGTCGACGTGCTTGGTTGCGTCGAACTCCGACGCCGGCCAGCACCCCAATTCAGCCGCCTGTGTCGCGGTGACAGTCGGATCGACACACACCGGCTTGGTGTCGCGCGCCGCATAGAACTCGACCGTTTCGGCGAGGCTGCTGAAATAGCCGTTGTGGCCGTAGGGCGCGGTCAGCGCGATGTTGCGCAACGTCGTCACCTTGAACGCCCCGTAAAGATCAGATTCGCCGACGATGCCGCCCAGCCCGTAGTCGAGGAACGCCGCGCCGTCGGGATTATACTGCGCGTCGAGGCTCAGAAAGTCGCTGTGCCAGTATTTGGGAATCCCGATGTTGTCATAGCTGAAATCGGTGAACAGCGGCATCGAGCCATCATCGCCCGGCGCGCTGATGTGGCACGCAGCGCAATTGCCCTTCATCGGATCATTGAACGCGGCCAGTTCCGCAGAGCGTTCATATGCGGCGATCGCACCGGCAAGGTCGCTGTCGGCGACATCGACATCATCAAACACATTGGTGCCATAGACCGCCATGACCGCCGCCGCATTGGTGCCGGACTTGAGTCGGTCGATGACCTCGGTGCGACTCGAATTGCCCATTTCGACAGCGTTGGGGAACGGCCCCTTGGCCTGTTCCTCAAGCGTCGCGGCGCGGCCAAGCGCATGGCAAGATTCGCCCTTGCGAATTTCGACTTGCGCGCCGACTCGCGCGCCGCCCGGCCGGCGGGGCGGCGGCAAAGCCGACGAACCCGGCCGACGGCGTGGCTCCGCCACGCTCTTCCTGCCTACCCTGCCTTGCACCGCCCCCGTGCCCGCAACGCCCCCCATGCGGGCTTTGCCCGCATCAAGCGCGACGGAACAGTAAAGAGCCTCCGGCGGGCAGGCGTGACGCCTGCACCCGATTATTGGGTGGTTGACCAACACCCGGCGCAGCTTTATGTTCCAACATTGTAATAACATTGGAACCCGCCATGCACACCGCCTTGCGCAAGATGGGCAATTCGACCGGCATGATCGTCCCGCAGCCCGTGCTGCGCGAAGCCGGGCTGGCGAGCGGCGCGCAACTCGACATCAGCGTCAAGGACGGCGTACTCATCGTGCGCCCGCTCACCACGCCGGTCCGCGCCGGCTGGGCCGAAGCCGCCGCCGCGCTCACCGAACCCGATGCCGAAGCGCAAGCTTGGCAGGACTTCGGCAATGACGGCGACGCCGATCTGACGTGGTAAGTCCAGCGCGGCACGAAGTCCTGCGCGGCGAAATCTGGCTCGCTGCACTCGACCCCACAGTCGGCAGCGAAATCCAGAAAACCCGCCCCTGCGTCATCGTCTCGCCCGACGAGCTCAACGCCGGCCTGCGCACCGTCATCGTCGCCCCGATGACCAGCGGCAGTCGCCCCGCGCCGTTCCGCGTCGCGCTGCGCTTCAAGGGCAAGGATGGCTTGATCCTCCCCGATCAACTGCGCACGCTCGACAAGGCGCGATTGTTAAAGCGGCTGGGGAGAGTTGAATCGCGGACGCTGTCATCATTGATGCAGGTCTTGGGCGATCTATTTGCCACATAGGAGAGAAGGCGGCGCGCTATTGTCCACGTGGTTACGGTTCGGGAGGCTTCTCGATCTCATCGTACATACGGTGAAGGCCATTGCGCGCCGACTCCTGAATGTGGCAAATCTCGACGCGACGCCGAGTA
>CALMPZ010000015.1 GCA_937871645.1 uncultured Polymorphobacter sp. | reverse complement strand
GCCTGTCTCATCGTGCAGATCAAGTCGCAATTCTAAGCCGGGAAGGGCGAAATCGGCAAGAGTGGGGTGTTGCGCGACCCCGCCATCCACGCCCGCATCTGCGCCGAAGTCAGCGACTGGATCGCGGCGCAACCCGGCTGGCAGGTCACCGGCATCACCACCAGCCCGATCACCGGCCCCGAAGGCAATGTCGAGTTTCTGATCGGGGCGGTCCGCGCCTAGATATTGTGGCCCGGGATGACAGCGCCCGCAAAACCCGCTAAACCTGTGACCATGAGTACACCCATCAATCGTGGTTCAGCGTTCCGTGCGGCCATCATTCTGGTGCCGCTGTTCGAATTGCTCGGCGGGCTGATGGCGCGCGTGTCGGGCAGCACCGTCACCAATGAATGGTACCAGTCGCTGACCTTGCCGCTCTACCAGCCCCCGGGGCCGGTGTTCGGCATCGTCTGGAGCATCCTGTATGCGATGATGGCGATTGCCGTGGCGCTGGTGTGGGCGCACAAATCGGCACCCGGACGCGATCTGGCGCTGGCGCTGTTTACGCTGCAGTTCCTGTTCAACCTCGCGTGGTCGCCGCTATTCTTCAAATACCACCAGATGCTGCCGGCGCTCGGATTGATCGGTGCGATCTTCGTGGTGGCGCTGGCGGCAACATTCGCGTTCGGGCGGATCAGCCGCACCGCGGCGTGGTTGATGGTGCCGTATCTGATGTGGCTGGGCGTGGCCGCGTCGCTCAACTTTCGGGTCTGGCAGCTCAACCCCGCTGCCGCCGCGCCGGTGTCGGCGCTGTTCGGGGGCTGACATGACAATGTGTGGAGACCGATAATGCAATCGCAGAACAAGATTTTCGAAGACCTGTCGAAGGTTGCGACCTCGGCGCTCGGCACCTTTGCCGGGCTCGGCCGCGAGGTCGAAACCATGGCGAAGAACCGCGTCCGCGAAATGGCCGGATCGGCCGACATGATCAGCCGTGACGAGTTCGAAGCCGTCAAGGCGATGGCCGCCAACGCCCGCGCCGAGGTCGAGTTGCTCAAGGCCGAGATCGCGGCGATGAAGGCTTCGGCTGCGCCTGCTGCCGCGCCGAAGCGAAAGACCGCCAAGGCATGACCGAGATTGCCATCGAGTATGACGCAGCGCCGGCAGCGCCGATCGACATGCTCGAACATTATTTCAACTTGCACGGCTGGGCGTTCGAACGCACCGGTGACGAGGAAATCACCGCGAGCGTTGCGGGCAGCTGGGCCAATTTCCAGTTGCGCGCGCTGTGGCGCGAGGATGAACGCGTGCTGCAGTTCATCGCCATGCCCGACATCCGCGTCCCCGACACCAAGCGCGCGGTGATGTACGAGACGCTGGGGCTGATCAACGAACAGTTGTGGATCGGCCATTTCGAAATGTGGGCGGCCGACGGCACTCTGCTGTTCCGCCACGCGACGCTGCTCGACAGCGATGACGAGCATGAGGATATCGACCTGACGCTCGGCCAGGCCGAGATGCTGGTCGAAGCGGCGGTCGACGAATGCGAACGCTATTATCCGGTGTTCCAGTTCGTACTCTGGGCCGGCAAATCCCCCGCCGAAGCGATCGAAGCAGCGCTGCTCGACACCGTCGGCGAAGCCTGAGCCAGAATGGCGAAGTCCGAACGCCTGTGGCTGCTCGGCGCCGGCAATATGGGCGGTGCATTGTTGCACCGCTGGCACGCCGCCGGGCTCGCCGACATCCATGTCATCGACCCGAACCCGCGTGCGCTGCCCGAAGGCGTTGCTGCCGACGCCGCGCCGCCAGCGGGTGCCGGTCCTGACGTACTGGTGCTCGCCGTCAAGCCGCAGTTGTTTGCTGCCGCCAGTGCCGGTCTAGCCGAGCGGCTGCGCCCCGATACGCTGGTCATTTCGGTGATGGCGGGGGTGACCTGCGCCGGCATCGCTGACCGACTGGGCGACCGGCCGATCGTCCGCACCATGCCCAATACGCCGGCGCGGCTGGGGCAGGGCGTGACCGCCTTGTTCGGCCACGGCGCCGATGCCGCCCAATGCGCACGTGCCGAAGCGTTGCTGGCAGCAGCCGGCACCACGGTCTGGCTCGACCATGAAGACCAGTTCAACGCCGTCACCGGCCTGTCGGGCTCGGGGCCGGCGTATGTGTTCGCCTTCATCGAGGCGCTGACCGAAGCAGGCATCGCACACGGCCTGTCGCCGGCACTGGCGGCGACGCTGGCGCGCGCAACCGTGACCGGCGCAGCGGCTTTGGCGGCCGAACCTGATGCCGATCCGGCGGCGCTGCGCGTCGCGGTGACCAGCCCCGGCGGCACAACCGCGGCAGGGCTTTCGGTTCTCGTAGACCGGCTGCGGCCGCTGATGACCGACACCGTTGCGGCGGCCACCGCCCGCTCGCGCGAACTGGGGTAAGGCCGTGGCGGAAACTGACGCAATTCTCGACGCCTGGGTGCATGTCATCACCCGCGACGGCTGGGCGCAGGCGCGCATCGATGCGGTGGCGCGCGCTGCGGCGTGCAGCGTCGATGCTGTTGCAGAGGTCGCTGCCGACCGTTGGGAAGGCTTGCGCGCTCTTGATAAGCGCATCGAACGGCTCGCGTTGGCCGAGGCGGCAAGCGACCCCGACGAAAGCGTCCGCAACCGGCTGTTCGCCGTGCTGATGGGCCGCTTCGACGCGATGCAGGAGCAGCGCGATCTGGCGCGCCAGTTGCATAAAGCTGCACGCAGCGATCCGGCGCTGGTGCTGTTCGTGGTAACGCTGTTGCCGCCGATGGCGCGCCGCTTGGGCGAGGCTGCCGGGGTGGATGCCGGGGGGCTGCTCGGGCCGCTGCGCATAGCGGCGCTTTCGGCGCTGTTCGTGCAGGTCGGGCACGTCTGGCTGGCAGACGACAGTCCTGACCTCAGCGCCACGATGAAGGCGCTCGATACCGCGCTGGCGCGCGCCGAAAGCTTGGCGAACTTCCGCCCGTCGCTTCCTAAAGGCCTGCCTGCAGTTCCTGGATCATCGGCCGGTCAACTGCCGGAATAAGCCCGGTCAGCACCGCCCAGAACCCCGTCACGGCATTCTGCCCGGCCTGCGCATAGGCACCTGCCATGCCGGTGCGCAGTTCCTCGAACAGCGCGGCTTCGAGTGCCGCGCCCTCGGGCGTCAGTTCGAGCAGGCGCTGGCGCCGGTCGCGCTGGCCGACAGCTTGAATCACCAGCCCGCGGGTCTGCAAATCGGCGAGCACGCGGCTCAGCGACTGTTTGGTGATGTTGAGCAGCGCCAGCAAATCACCGACAGGCATGGCCGGACGCCGCGCAATGAAATACAGCGCACGGTGATGCGCACGGCCGAGTCCATGGCTGTCGAGCAGCCCATCGGCGCCGCGCACCATGTTGGTGTAGCCGAAGTAGAGCAGCTCGATGCCGCGACGGATTTCGGCCTCGCGCAGGAACTGCGCCGAAGCCGCCGTGTTGCCGGCATTGAGGATATTTGCGTCAGCCATGTTGACGTATTTCGCACAGAATGTTACGACTATCAACCTTGGATTGAAATAAAACACTCAGAACTTGCGGGAGCATGCGGCATGACCGAAGCCACTTTCGACGATCGCGACGGCTTTATCTGGATGGACGGCGCGCTGCGCCCGTGGCGCGAAGCCAATGTCCATGTCCTGACGCATGCCATGCATTATGCCAGCGCGGTGTTCGAAGGTGTGCGCTGCTACGGCGGCAAGGTGTTCAAGCTGTCCGAGCACAGCCAGCGGCTGATCGATTCGGCGAAGATCCTCGGCTTCGACTTGCCGTGGACGCGCGACGAAATCGATGCGGCGATCAACGAGACAGTCGCTGCGAACAACTTCACCGATTGCTACATCCGCCCGATCGCCTGGCGCGGTTCGGAGCAGATGGGCGTTGCCGCACAGAAGACCAAGGCGCACCTCGCCGTTTCGGCGTGGGAATGGGGCGCCTATTTTGGTGACGAGGCGCTGGCCAAGGGGCTTCGCCTGATGATCGCGCCGTGGCGGCGGCCGGCGCCGTATACGATTCCCGTCCGCTCGAAGGCGGCGGGCCTCTACATGATCTGCACGCTGTCGAAGCACGCCGCCGCCGACGCTGGTTATGACGATGCGCTGATGTTCGACTGGCGCGGACAGGTGGCCGAAGCCACCGGCGCCAATGTGTTCTTCGTCGCTGACGGCAAGCTGCACACGCCGACGCCTGATTGCTTCCTCGATGGCATCACGCGGCGCACGGTCATCGATCTGGCGCGCCGTCGCGGCATCGAAGTCATCGAACGTGCGATCTGGCCCGAAGAACTCGCGGGCTTCGAACAGGCGTTCCTGACCGGCAGCGCCGCCGAAGTCACGCCGCTTGCCGAAATCGGCCCCTGGACGTTCGAAGTCGGCGCACTGACGCGCCAGCTTCAGGCCGATTACCGTGACTTTGTGCGTGGCGTACTGCCCGCCAGCTAGGTTGCGGCCAGACCAAAGCGGCGGCGCAAAGCGGGCGATGAATCGGGCAATGTATGAGCCAAGCCGCTGGCAACATGAATTTTGTGCACTTGCGAACAAGCGGCTGCGGCGCTAAACAAAAACAGGGGCTCGTACTGGACGCTGTCGGCTCGTCCCGACACCTTAGGTCATGAAGACAAGAGTTGGTTCAATGTCAGGTCCTCCGGTCAAGACACTCGCTGCAATCACACTTGCCCTTGGCATGTGGTTTGTGCCGTCGCTTTCGACGCAAGGTGCCGGCACCGTCGGCCGCCAGCTTCCGCACCCTGACCGCGCGTTTGTCGCTGAAGCCGTAACGCCTGACACGCAACTGCATCATGCCGATGCCGCTGTGCGCATCGCCTTGCCGCGCTGACGCCTTGCAATTGAGCTGAACGGGCCAAGCGTCTCGAAAACCCCGCGCTTTGGTGCTCCCGCGCCGGATTGACGGAACCGTCGACGCTGCCTACACCGCGTTCACGGGGTTTTGAGCAAGGTATGCATTCATGAAGCGGCGTTTTGTGGCAGTTACCTCTGCTGTCCTTGCCGCGGCCGTGATTGGCCTGTCCGTGCCGGCAGCGGCGCAGACGATCGATCCCAAGGTGCTCCAGCAGGTGCAGGGCCAGCTTGGCGTCGGCACCTCCAGCAATTCTTCTGCGTCGCAGGTTGATCGCGCCCGCGAATCGATTCCCAACAGCATGGAGTCGCTGCCGCTCGGCACCAAGATCGACACCACTGAAGAACAGCAGTTGCGCCGTGAGCAATCGCGCGTGGCGCTGGCGAAAATCTATCGCGCATCGCCGATCGAGCGCGAATTCCGGGCGCGGCTGGCGGACCCGACGCTCCGCCAGTTCGGCTATGAACTGTTCCAGTCGGTGCAGGACGCTGCCGGCATCATGACCGGCTCGGCCGGCGATTCGTACGTCGTCGGCTTCGGCGATGAACTGGTGGTGCAGTTCCAGGGCGCGACCAACGACAGCAAGACCGTGCGTGTCGACCGCGAGGGCCGGCTGATCGTCGGCGCGCTGCCGCCGATTCCCGCCGCGGGGCGGTCGCTCGGTGCGGTACGCAACGACCTTGAAGCCGCGACGCGGCGGACGATGCTCGGCACCGAGGTGTTTGTGTCATTGGGCTCGGTGCGGTCGATCACTGTCTTTGTCGGCGGTGAAGTCGAACGACCAGGACAAGTCGGGCTTACAGCACTCGCCGACATCAGCGCCGCACTGGCGCGCGCCGGCGGCATTCGCCGCTCGGGCAGCCTGCGCA
This sequence comes from uncultured Polymorphobacter sp., assembly GCA_937871645.1. Taxonomy (GTDB): domain Bacteria; phylum Pseudomonadota; class Alphaproteobacteria; order Sphingomonadales; family Sphingomonadaceae; genus Polymorphobacter_A. Next base: position 7,500 of record CALMPZ010000015.1, on the reverse strand, counting down.
ACGTCAAGATCATTTCGGGCGGCAGCACGCGTAGTGTCGACCTTTACGGCCTGCTCGGCATCGGCGCGCCGCCATCGGTGCGCTTGCGCGACGGCGACCGCATCATCGTGCCGGTCATCGGCGATACTGCTGCCGTTGCGGGCTCGGTTTCGCGGCCAGGCATCTACGAACTGCGCGGCGGCACATCGGTCAGCGAATTGCTGGCCTACGCCGGCGGGGCATTGCGTCCGCGCGGCAACTCGATCGCCATCAGCCGCATTGCCGCCGACGGTGCCGAAGAGTTCGTGCGCGCCGCCAGCCTGTCGAGCCGGGTTGTCCCCGGCGATGCGCTGCAGCTTGTCGGCGGCAGCGCCGGCGGTGCCACGGGCCGCGTGACGCTTTATGGGAACGTCCAAAATCCCGGACCACGCCCGCTCTCGGCGGCACCCACGGTGCGCGACCTGCTCGGCGAAGTCCGCGATTTGCGCTTCGACACCTATATGCCCATGGCGATCCTCATCCGCCGCGATCCGGTGACCGCGACGCGCTCGTTCCAGCCGGTCAATCTGATGACGGCGCTGCAAGGCCGCCCTGGTGTTGCACTGCGCAGCGATGATCGTCTCTACGTCTTCGCGCGCTCGGATATCGATTTCATCAATCGCTCGCCGGTGCGCCGCATTGTGCTCGGCCAGCCCAACCCGCTGCCCGATTGCGTGTCGCTCGACCAGCTCGAGGCGTTGGTGCGCGATACCCAGTCGGCACGCTTCAATGTCGTGACGCGCGGCTCGTTCATCGTCGAGCGCGGCGGCCAGAGCGACGTCGCCGTCACCGGCGGCACTGCAGCGCAAGCCGGCAGCCGTCGCGGCGACGAATCGCTGCGCTCGGGCGCCGATCAGGTCGGCCTTGCCCCGCAGCAGCAGGCGGTCAGCCGCGTGCTCAGCGACGAAGAAGCCGAAACGCAGAAGAACCTGCGCTGCCCGGCGATTTTCGAAACCGAACCGGGGCTTCTGCCGATCCTGATTGAGAACGCCATTGGTGTCGGTGGTGCCGTGCGCCAGCCCGGCGCCTATCCGATTGCCGATGCCGTCAGCGCGCGTGACATTGCCAATGTCGCGCAGGGCTTGCTGACCAACTCGTCGTCGCTGTCGCTCGACATCATTCGCGCGCAGGCTTCGGCGACGGGCGAGCAGCACATGGAAATCGATGCCGGTGGTGCGATGCTCGCGACCGCAATCCTTCGCCCGGGCGATGACATTCGCTTCAACGCTGCGTTGCCGCAATTCGAAGCCGGCGGCGTGCTTTTGACCGGCGAATTCGGCCGGCCCGGGCTGTATTCGATCCGTCGCGGCGAGACGCTGTCGCAACTGATTGCGCGCGCCGGCGGCGTGACCAGTCTCGCCTATCCCTATGGCGCCATCTTCACGCGTCGTAGCGTCAAGGAGCTTCAACAGGAAGGCTTCCGCCGCACCGGTCGCGAGATGGCCAACGCGCTTCTGGCGGTTTCGGCACGCAAGGAATCAAGCGGTGATTCGATTGCCGCAGCATCGAACCTGATTGCCACGCTTTCGACGATCGAAGCGCCCGGTCGTGTGGTTATCGAAGCCGATCCGCGCGTGCTGGCGATCCGGCCTGACCTCGATACGGTGATGAATTCGGGTGACGCGATCTACATGCCGACGCGGCCGAATTTCGTGCTCGCACTGGGCGACGTCAGCAACCCCGGCGCGCTGCAGTTCATCGCCGGCAAGGGCGTGAAGGAATACATCAGCGAAACCGGTGGGACGGCCGCGACGGCGGATTCGGGTCGCACCTTCCTCGTGCTGCCCAACGGTACCGCGCAGCCGGTGCGCAACTCCGGGCGCGGCATCGTCGTGCCCCCGGGCAGCACCATCATCGTGCCCAAGGATATCGATCCGCTGTTCAAGCTTGATGTGGCGGCCAATGTCGCGGGCATCCTCGGCAACCTGATCACGTCGGTGGCAACGATCGCGCTGCTGGCCAAATAGGCCGGAGTTCGGCGCGGGCCGCCGGTTTCGCGCCCGCCTAGACGCCGTGGTAGTGCCGGAACCAGTCGACGAACCGCGCGATGCCGACATCGAGCCCGATGCGCGGTGAAAAGCCGAGGTTGCGGCGGGTTGCCTCGATATCGGCGTGCGTGCCTTCGACATCGCCGGGTTGCATCGGCACCAGCTCGGTAATGGCCTGGCGCCCGCAGGCTGCCTCGATGGCCGCGACCAGCCGGCTGACCGGTTCGGAGACCTCGTTGCCGAGGTTATAGAGCGCGTGCGGCGATTTCGATCCGCCGGGCTTTTCGGCGCCGTCATCGGCGGGCACATGGTCGAGCGCTGCCACAACGCCCGCGACAATATCATCGATATAGGTGAAATCGCGCTGGACTTTGCCATGGTTGAACAGCCGGATCGGCCGACCCGCCAATATGGCATCGGTGAACAGCCACGGCGCCATGTCGGGGCGTCCCCATGGTCCATAGACCGTGAAAAACCGCAGGCCGGTCTGTGGAATCCGGTACAGATGCGCGTAGCTTTCGCTCATCAGTTCATCGGCCTTTTTGGTCGCGGCATAGAGCGACACTGGGTGCTCGACGCGGTCCTCGACGGCGAACGGCAGCTTGGTGTTGCCGCCATAGACCGACGACGATGACGCATAGACCAAATGCCCAACGCGGCGTGCGCGTGCAAATTCGAGCACCTCGAGATGTCCAATCAAATTCGACCGCGCATAAGCGAACGGCGCTTCGATCGAATAGCGCACGCCGGCCTGCGCGCCGAGGTGGATGATGCGGTCGATAGGGCGGTCGCCAAGCAACGCCGACAACGCCCCTTCGGCGCCGAAGTCGCCCGTGATGCAAGTGAAGTCGGGGTGGTCGGCGACCAGCGCAGCGATGCGGGCGCGCTTGAGCGAGACGGGATAATAGCTATTGAAATTGTCAATTCCGACAACGGCTTCGCCGCGCGCCAGCAACGCCTGCGCCACATGAAATCCGATGAACCCGGCCGCACCGGTAACGAGAATTGCCACTGCTATCTCCTGGCCCACAACCATTTCGGTGCAAACGGAAACTTGCCGCAGCGCCGACAAAGCAGTAGGTGTTTGAACATTAGTTGAAAACCGTTAATCAATTGCTGATGCGTGCGGAGTGGAAAATTCGTGAATTTGACGATGCTTGCTTCGATTCTGTTCGCGCTTGTCGTGTCACTGGTTTTCGGCCGCAACGCCAGCGTGATCGGTCACAAGCTCGACGTTCTCGATTTCCCAGATACCGATGGCGGCCGCAAGCGTCACGAGCTGGTGACCCCGATGGTCGGCGGCACGGCGATCGTCCTGTCGTCGCTGTTTTCGACTTTTGCCGTTTATTGGTTCGGGGAGGGCATCGGCCCGTCGTTGCAGCAGACGCTGCTCGGCTTTGCGGCCGCGGTGTTCCTGATGTTTGCCATCGGCTTCGCCGATGACCGTTTTGGGCTGAGCCCGGCGCTACGCCTGGTGCTGTCGTCGGTGGTGTTGCTGCTGACGGTGATGAGTGTGCCCGATTTCAACCTGTCGATGTTGCGCTTTTCAGGCCAGCAGGGCGTGTGGCTGGTCGGCGCCGGCGGCGCGGCATTCGTACTGCTATGTCTTGTCGGGCTGCTCAACGCCGTCAACATGGCTGATGGCAAGGATGGCATCGTCATCAGCATGGGGCTGGTCTGGACCGTCGTGCTGGCCTTCCACCTGCCGCAGCCGATGCTGCCGATTCTGGCCGCTACCAGCGTCGCGCTGGCGGTGATGCTGTGGTTTAACATGCGGCAGCACCTGTTTGTCGGCGATGCCGGCAGCTACGCGATTTCGACACAGTTCGGCCTGCTCGCCATCTATGCCTATAATCACGACTTCGCGGTGATGCGTGCCGACGATGTCGCGGTGATGTTCGCAATTCCGGTCTATGACACCATCCGCCTGATGGTGGCGCGCAAGCTGGCGGGCCGCTCGATGTTCGAAGCTGACCGCGATCACTTGCACCATCACCTGCACCGCAGCTTCGGCTGGCCGCGCGGACTGTTCATCTATGTCGCGATGGTGGCGATCCCCAATATCCTGGCGCTCGCCATGCCCGGCACCGGCCTGATCTGGCTGGTGGCAGCAGCGTTCGTCTATGGCTTTGTGCTGTGGATTACCCGCTATACCGCCCCGCGATTTGCCGAATAGCCCGCGCTTCGGGCTTGCCATTTCGCTGCCGGCGTCCTAGGTCGCTCGCCTGTTGTTGGGGCGTCGCCAAGCGGTAAGGCAACGGCTTTTGATGCCGTCATTCGCAGGTTCGATCCCTGCCGCCCCAGCCAGTTTTCCCGATGCGCGTCCGCAGAGTGGTGGCACCGCGCAGTGTCTTGCGCTATGCCAAGTCGAAATTGCCAACAGGGGGCACGACGTGACCGACATCTATGCAATCGAAGCCACAGGCATTGACGGCAAGCCGGTTTCAATGGCCGACTACCGCGGCAAGGTGCTGCTGATCGTCAACACCGCGAGCAAGTGCGGCTTCACCCCGCAATATGCCGGGCTGGAAGCGCTTCAGAAGAAATACGTCGGCCGTGGCTTTTCGGTGCTGGGCTTCCCGTGCAACCAGTTCGGCGCGCAGGAGCCCGGCGACGAGGCCGAGATCGCCAATTTCTGCAAGCTGACCTATGACGTCGATTTCCCGATGTTCGCCAAGATTGACGTCAACGGCACCGGCACCGCGCCGCTGTTCGAGGAGCTCAAGAACGCCGCGCCGGGCCTGCTCGGGTCGAAGTCGATCAAGTGGAACTTCACCAAGTTCCTTGTCGACCGCACCGGCAGCAAGATCGAACGCTTCGCCCCCAATGTCACGCCGGCGGCGCTCGATAAGCACATCGAAAAGCTGCTCGCCGCCTGACACGCCGGCGCCGTTGACGCGGGCGGGCGGCTGGACTATTGGCCGCGCCCATGACGACCGACGCTCTCCGCGCCCGACAACAACGCACCGGCATCCGCGGGGCGGTTGTCGTTGCGCGCGCCATTGGCTGAGCGCGAAGACACGCCCTGAACTGCCGGCGGGCTAGCGCCCGCGCTTTCAATCAGGGACTACGCCATGATGACGACCAACATGCCGGGTGACGCCGATATCGCGCGCATCGCCCACGGGCTGATCGACCGCAGCCTGCCCAAGACCGACTGGACTCACGCCGCGCATTTCGCCGCTGCGCTATGGCTGGTGCGTGCCGGCCGCGAGGCCGAAATGCCCGCGCGCATCCGCGCCTACAACACCGCCACCGGCGTCGCCAACACTGATAGCTCGGGCTATCACGAAACCATCACCCTGGCCTCGCTCGCGGTTGCGCGGGCAGCGCTGGCGGGGGCAGTTGATGCACCGCTGGGCGAGGTGCTCGCGGCGATGATGGCGGCGCGCTACGGGCGTTCGGACTGGTTGTTCGCACACTGGACGCGCGGGCTGCTGTTCACGCCGGAGGCGCGACGAGGCTGGGTGGCACCCGATCTGACGCCGCTAGCGGTGGTGTGAATTGGCGTGGTCCGACGGCTACGAAGCTTGCAATCTGTACGAAGAATCGGGGTTTCACGAAGTTTACAGTCTGGGCCAATAGTGACATGGGCTCTCGGTGATTTTTCTAGGTTGCATGTAACCTATTTGGCTTTATATGTCAATGCCTTGCGCCTAGCGCCTGGCCTCGGCGACCTCCCATGTCGCGATCTGCCGGTCGAGCACCGCGAGCGGCATCGGGCCGCTGCCCAGCACCGCGTCGTGGAAACGCCGGACATCGAACTTCGGACCGAGTGCAGTTTCGGCGCGCGTGCGCAGCCGCCGGATGGTCAGCTCGCCGACCTTGTAGGCGAGCGCCTGTCCGGGCCAGCCGATGTAGCGGTCGATTTCGCCGCTGATCTCGCCCGCCGACAATGCGGTGTTGGCGGTGAGATAGTCGATCGCCTGTTGGCGGCTCCAGCCCTGGTCATGGATGCCGGTGTCGATGACCAGTCGCGCGGCGCGCCACGCCTCGTAGCTGAGCCGGCCGAAGCGCTCGTACGGCGTGCGGTATATCCCCATCTCGATGCCGAGCCATTCGGTGTAGAGCGCCCAGCCTTCGACATAGGCGGTCAGGTCATCGGCGCGGCGGAAGGCGGGCAGGTCTTCGAGTTCCTGCGCCAGCGCGATCTGCGTGTGATGCCCCGGCACGCCTTCGTGGATCACCCACGACGGCAACTGGAACAGCGGGAACTTGAGCACCTTGGTGCCGTGGATCATCACGCCGCCGGCAATCCCCAGCGCCGGATTGCCCGCCAGATAGCCGTTCGACGAGCCGCCGACTTCGGGCGGCAGGATGCGGAAGCCGAAGGTCAGCCGCGGCAGCCGGCCGATGGCGCCCGGCACCGCGAGATCGACGCGCTTGGCGATTTCGGCGGCGTGCGCGACATAGCCATCGACGCTGGTGGCGTAGAATTGCGGGTCGGTGCGCAGCAGCGTCAGGAATTCGGGCAGCGTGCCCTTGAACCCTGCGGCGGCCATTTCTGCCGCCATTTCGCCGCGGATGCGGGCGATTTCGCGCAGGCCCAGCGTATGGATTTCTGCCGGGGTCATCGTTGTGGTCGTGTGGCGACGCACCAGCCAAGCATAGTAGGCCTTGCCGTCAGGCAGGGTGGAGGCGCCCAGCCCGGGCCGCGCGTGCGGCAGATAGTCGGTTTCCAGAAACGCCAGTGTCGCGCGCTGCGCCGGACGCACCTTGGACTCGACGATCGCCAGAGCTTCGGCGCGCAACGCCTCGGCTTCGGCCTTGGGCATGGTGGCGGGCAGGGTGCGGAACGGCAGCATCAGGCTGCCAGCGCTGGCGGGCGCCGCGAGTTGCGCGCGTAGCGTCGAAATCGCCGATTCAGTGGCGATGCGCGTCTGGGTGAAGCCCGTCGCGATGCCGCGGCGCATATTGGCGACATTGGCGGCATAATAGTCGGGCAGCGCTGACAGCCGCGTCATCCAGGCGCGGGCATCGGCGGCGCTGTCGATGCGGGTGTTGAACGCGGCATAATCGGCGACGGTGTAAAAGCCGTCACCGGTGATGAACGGCGTGCGCGGCTCGTCGAAGCGCCGCCCGGCGAGCTCGGTTGCAATGCGGTCATCGAGCAGCGCGCGGTTGAGTGCATCGTCTGCCGACAATGTCGCGCCCGCCTGCGCGTCGAGGCGCTTGGCAAAGCCCTGCAACGCGGCGGTCTGCGCGGCGACGGCGGCCGGCGTCACATCGGGCCAGCGGGTGCGCGCGGCAGCGTCGCCCATGTCGCCGGCGCGCACCGGATCGACCGTCGCGGCAAACGCGTCATAGTCGCGCACGATGCTCGCCATGTCGTCGGCGCGTGCCATCATCGGTATGCAGGCCAGCAGCCACGGCAACGTGCCCAGCGCCGCGGAAAAGCCAATCACGGCCAGGGTGCTGCACAGCAGCGTGATCAGCAGCAGCAGCGTCCACGCGCGGCGCGGCGCCGCCCATGCGCGCAGCAACGCATCGCGCC
>CALMPZ010000014.1 GCA_937871645.1 uncultured Polymorphobacter sp. | reverse complement strand
CGCGGGCGGGCCGATAGACGTTTGCCATGAACAGACAGCTTTCCGTGCGCATCGAACGTTTTCCGGTGCGCGGCGCCTTCACCATTTCGCGCGGCGCCAAGACGCATGTCGATGTCGTGGTGGCGGAAATCGCCGACGGCGCGCTGCGCGGGCGCGGCGAAGCCACCGCGATCTATTATCGCGGCGAGACGGCCGACAGCGTAGCCGCGGCGGCAGAGGCACAATCCGATGCCATTGCCGCCGGAGCGTCGCGGGCTGACCTGCTGACGTTGATGCCGCCGGGTGCAGCGCGCAACGCGCTCGATGCGGCGCTGTGGGACCTGGAGGCGAAGGCGTCGGGGGTGCCGGTGTGGCAGACGCTCAAGCTGCCGCAGCCGCGACCGCTGCTCACCGCCTACACGATCAGCCTCGGCGAGCCCGGCGTCATGGAGGCGGCGGCGCGGGCGGCGGGTGGTTATGAACTGCTCAAACTGAAACTTTCGGGGGAGGGCGATGTCGAGCGCGTCGCCGCTGTCCGGCGCGGCGCGCCGCACGCACGGCTGGTCGTCGATGCCAATGAGGCGTGGGGCGACCAGGATATCGAGGCGCTGGCGCACGCGATGGCGGGGTTGCGCGTCGAGCTGATCGAACAGCCGGTGCCGCACGGGCAGGACGCGCTGCTCGACGGGGTCAAGTCTGCCGTGCCGCTGTGCGCCGACGAAAGTGTCCATGACCGCGCCAGCCTCGACGTCGTCATCGGCCGCTACCGCTTCATCAACATCAAGCTCGACAAGGCCGGCGGGCTGACCGAGGGGCACGCGCTGGCGCATGCCGCGAAACTGCGCGGGATTGGCATCATGACGGGGTGCATGCTGTCGACTTCGCTCGGCGTCGCGCCGGCATTCTATGTCGGGATGCAGAGCCAGTTCGTCGATCTCGACGGGCCGCTGCTGATCGAGGACCGGCCGGCGGGAATCGCGTTTTCGGGCGGCGAAATGGCGCCGCCCGAACGCGAGCTTTGGGGATAGGTCCCCGCCCGCCGGGGCGGGCGAGGGCCAGAGCTCTTACTGCGTGACTTGCGACTGAAGCTGCAGAATCGGCAGCTGCGTCGCCAGCTTGAGGTCGACGACCATCTGCAGGCGGCGTTCAATCTGGAAGAAGCTGGCGACGATGACGCCGGGGACGGCGCGGTTGAAGAGGGGCACATATTTGGCACGCAGCTGCGCGGCCTTGATGTCCATATCCATCATGCGATTGGTGTAATCGAGCGCCATCTTGTCATCGAACTTGCCGTAATTGTTCACATATTCGGCGATCAGCTGATATTTCGTGTCATGGATATGCGTCAGTTCGGCAATGAACTGGTCGTAGACGGGCCAGAATTTGGTGGCCTGAGCGTCGGTCAGCGTCAGCGCTTCGGCGGTGAGCTGCTTCTTCGACGAACGCAGTTCGATGCGCAAGGCTTCGAGGTCGGCGGCGGTAAGCGGCTTTGCGGCGGCGGCTGCCGCGGGGGCTGCGGCGGCAGTCTGGGCGTTGACCGGGCTGAGCGCGAGCGTTGCGGCGCCGAGCAGCGCGGCGGCAATAATCTTGATCTTCATCGAGGGGCTTCCCTTTGGATTGGCGTGCAGCGGAGGTGCTGCTGGCCCAAGGGTGCCTTGTCTGGTCGTGTGCCGCCCCCGGACGCGGATTGCCGTAGCGGGATGCACCTATTGGCGCAAGATATGTTGGGACGGGCCTGCCCCCTCCCCCTTGCGGGGAGGGCGACTCGTGGTGTTTGCCGCGAGCGGGGTGGGGGGCG
>CALMPZ010000013.1 GCA_937871645.1 uncultured Polymorphobacter sp. | reverse complement strand
GCTATGAAGGCGCCATGATCCCGCACCTCCCCACCGTCGTCATCATCGGCCGCCCCAATGTCGGCAAGTCGACGCTGTTCAACCGTCTCGTCGGCCGCAAGCTGGCGTTGGTCGATGACACGCCGGGCGTCACCCGCGACCGCCGCGAAGGCGATGCGACGCTGTTTGACCTCAATTTCCGCATCGTCGACACCGCCGGACTCGAAGAAGCCGACGCCGCCAGCCTTGCAGGCCGGATGCGCGCGCAGACCACCGCCGGGCTCGAAGATGCCGATGTCGCGCTGCTGATGTTCGATGCCCGCGCCGGCGTCACGCCGCTCGACCGCCACTTCGCACAATGGTTGCGCGCGCATGACAAGCCGCTGATCCTGCTCGCCAACAAGGCCGAAGGCCGCGCCGGCGAGACCGGCGTCGCGGAAAGCTATGAACTCGGTTTCGGTGCGCCGGTGCAGATCTCCGCCGAACACGGCGAAGGCATGGCCGACCTGTTCGAAGCGCTGTTCCCGCTGCTCGACCCGCTGATCGCCAAGGCCGCCGACGAGATGCCCCAGATCGACGAGGAAGACGAGGAAGCTGCCGCCGAACGCCTGCTCAATGAACCGCTCAAGCTGGCGATTGTCGGGCGCCCCAACGCCGGCAAGTCGACGCTGATCAACCGCATGCTTGGCCAGGACCGGCTGATCACCGGGCCCGAAGCCGGCATCACCCGCGATTCGATTGCCATCGATTGGGAATACCCGCGCGACGGCGTGCTGCGCCCGGTACGGCTGATCGACACCGCTGGTTTGCGCCGCCGCTCGAAGGTCACCGACAAGCTCGAGACGCTGTCCGCCGCCGACACCAAATATTCGGTCGATTTCGCCGAAGTCGTCGTGCTGCTGCTCGATGCGACGCTGGGGCTTGAAGCGCAGGACCTGCGCATCGCCGACATGGTTCTGAAGGAAGGCCGCGCGCTAATCATCGCACTCAACAAATGGGATGCGGCGCATGATCAGTCGTCGCTGTTCCAGGGTGTCCGCAAGGCGCTCGACGAGGGGCTGGCGCAGATCAAGGGCGTGCCGCTGATCGCCATCTCGGGGCTGACCGGCAAGAACATCGACATATTGATGAAAGCGGCGTTCGAAGCCCGCGATGCCTGGTCGCGGCGCGTTTCGACCAGCCAGCTCAACCGCTGGTTCGAAGCCGCCCTCGAACGCAACCCGCCGCCGGCCCCCAACGGTCGCCGCATCAAGCTGCGCTATGTCACCCAGGCCGCAACCCGGCCCCCGACGTTCGTGGTCTTCGGCAATCGCCTCGACGAACTGCCCGAAAGCTATCGCCGCTATCTCATCGGCGGCATGCGCGATACGCTCGGCTTCGACGGCGTGCCGATCCGGCTGACGCTGCGCGGCGGCAAGAACCCCTTCGCCTGAGGAGCCCCGCCATGTCCGCCGACGCCAACCGCATCCTCTATGGCTATTGGCGCTCGTCGGCGGCGTACCGCGTCCGGCTGGCACTGGCGTTCAAAGGCCTCGGCTACAAAAGCAAGGCCATCGACCTGCGCAGCGGTGCGCAGAGCGGCATCGGCTTCACCATGCTCAACCCGCAGGGGCTGGTGCCCTACCTCATCGACGGCGATGTCGGGCTCAACCAGAGCCTCGCCATTATCGAATACATCGACGAAACCTATCCCGATCCGCCGCTGCTGCCCGGTGATGCCGTCGCCCGCGCCCGCATCCGCGCCGCGGCGCTGACGATTGCCTGCGATATCCACCCGCTCAACAATCTGCGCGTGCTCAACTACCTCAAGGGCCCGCTCGCCGTGGCGCCCGAGTCGGTCGACCTCTGGGCCGAACACTGGATCACCACCGGCTTCGCCGCGCTCGAGGAAACCGCCGCCACCAGCACTGGCCGCTACCTGTTCGGCGACTCGGTGACACTTGCCGACCTGTGCCTCATCCCGCAGATGTATAATGCCCGCCGAATTCGTGCCGATTTGACCGCATTCCCGTCAATGGTCGCAATCGATAAAAAATTGAATGCCTTGCCAATGCTTCGCAAGGCGCGACCTGAAGCCCAGCCCGACGCCGTTTGATGCGCTGCAGCATAGGCGTAAATACGCATGAATCGCGCCGATAGAGACGCAATTCCGGACGAAAACGGTCGTCCTTAGAACCACTAAGATTCACTAATTCCAGCAGAAATGGACCAAAATTCGGGTTGCGATTTGCAAACGGTTGGTTCAATCTGAACGGGTGTTAATGGGCTACACGTGTCTGAGGGGCTTCAAAATGACTGCATCACGTTCGAACGCTGCACCGGTCGTCCTCGCGAATCGTCGCGAAAAGAACGGCTTCCGGCGTCACGGTGGTTCGCTCACGGCGCTGCTGCTTGGCAGTGCGGTGCTCCTCTATCCTTTGGCTGCGCACGCTCAGGCGCTCGACCTGGCTGGTGTCAGCCAATCGGTGGATAACCGGACCGGTGGCGGCAACGTCACCAACACCGGCGGTGTTGGCCCGGCGACGCTGACCTTCACGACCGCGGCCGGGTCATTCGACATGAGCGGCGCCATTCTGGAAACCAGCCTCGCCGAGCAGATTTCGATCGTCATGAACGGCGCCGTCGGCGCGCAACAGAACCTCAATGGCCATAACACATACACCGGCGGTACGACGATCACCTCGGGTATCCTCGGTTTTGGCTTCGGCGATTCGTTCGGCACTGGCGCGATTACGCTCAATGGTGGCGAAATGGCTGCGACAGGCGCCGATCAGGTGCTTGCGAACAATATCATCGTTACCGCAGACAGCTCGATCACGATGAACAACACGACGCTGTCGGGTCAGATCACCGGTGCCGCAGGTTTCGTCCTTACCAAGACTTGCTCGTGTGACCTGCACATCACCGGTGACAATTCGGGTTTTGATGGCGGCTTTACCGTCGGCGGGGCATCGGGTTTCGGCACGATCAGCGTTGGCAGCACCAATGCGCTTGGTAGCGCGCTAGCGACCTTCACCACAATCGACGCCGGTCGAATTGATGTCGAAACTGGAACCTTCACCGCAACACTGTCGAACATGTTCGCCATCAACGCCACGACGAGCTTCGTCATGGACGCCAGCCAGACCATCATCGCTACGGGTACGTTTGCCGGCGCTTCGGCGGTCAACCTCGGCGTTGTAGCCGGCAGCCCCATCGGCGAGCTCCGTCTGATGGGCGACAATAGCGGCTATACTGGAACGATTTCCTTCGTGCAGAGCGCAACCTTGGGCGTCGGCAATAACAACGCCCTTGGCACTCAGGCGGTTCGCGTCGCAGCGAGCGGTACTTTGGTGGCGCGTGCTGCAGCACTTTCGCTTGCCAACAATTTCGCTGTCGGCGGTGCGGGCGGCGACAAGTTCCTGACAGTCGATACCAACGGCAATGACTTGACACTGACTGGCGCGATCAACAATTCGACCGTCACCAACAAGGGTGGTCTGATCAAGGCCGGCAGCGGGGCGTTGTTCCTGACCAACACGGCGGGCAATTATTCGCAGGGCACCCAGATCAACGGCGGCGCGATTTCGGTCAGTAGCGGCGCCGCGCTCGGCGTCGGCGCTTCGGCGCTCGGCTTGGCTGGTGGCACGTTGCAGGTCACGGGCACCAGCTTCACGTCGACCAGCCGTCCGATCACGCTCGGACTCGGCGATGGCGCCTTTGACATCGTCGATGCTGCAAATAACTTCAATCTGACTTCGATTGTTACCGGCAGCGGTGGTCTCATCAAGCACGGCGCAGGTACGCTTCAATTGAGCAGTGCCAATACCCTTTCGGGCAACAGCGTGATCGTGGCGGGCACGCTGGGTTTGGCAAATGCGCAGGGCTTCGGCAGTGGCAGCGTTGCCTTGGTGGGCGGCGAACTCAAGGCTGTCATCAACGGCCTCGACCTCGCCAACGATCTTTCGCTGAACGGTGGTGCCATCGATACCAACGGTAATAGCTTGACGCTTTCCGGCGTCGTCTTTGGCGGCAGTGATCTGATCAAGCACGGTGCCGGCACGCTTGTGCTGTCGAATAGTGGCAACTCTTATACGGGCGATACCCTCGTCAATGACGGCGACGTGGAAATTGCTGCCGATAACGCCTTCGGTGTTGGCGGTGATGTCGTGCTCGCGACCGGCTCGACGCTGTTGGCCGGTGCCAACAATTTGACATTTGGCAACGATGTCTATGTCGGCCTCCCTTCTGCTATCAACACCGGCGTACACACACTGACGCTGAATGGCGCAATCCATGACAATTTGGCTGGCGGCACGTTGGATAAGGAAGGTGCCGGCACCCTCATCCTGACCAATGGTGGCAGCGACTACACCGGCGGCACCAACCTCAATGCAGGCGCGATCAACATCGATAGCCAGACCGCGTTGAGCACCGGCGCGATCATCATGCAGGATGGCACCAGCCTCGGCGGCGCGTCGGCATCCAACTTCGATATCGCCAACGACATCACCATCAACGGCACCTCGACTGTCGGCGCCAATGCGACGCGCTTCCAACTCGATGGCACTGTCGATGGCACCGGCAAGCTGGTGATGACCTATGCTGGCTATCTCGTATTGCGCGGTACCAATACCTATAGCGGCGGAACCGACATCACCTCGGGTTATGTCGATGTTTCCAACAACGACGCACTCGGCACCGGCGACTTGACGCTGGGCGACGGCGCAAAGCTTGGGGGCTATGCGCTTGGCGTGACGCTCGCCAACAATGTCATTCTGTCGGGCACCACGGCAGTCATCTACGCCAGCGATCTGACGATCAATGGCGACATTTCGGGTCCGGCAACGCTCAACGTGCTAGCCGACAGTGGCAAGCTGACCTTGACCAGCACCAACACGCACGCCGCAACGTCGATCGGCGCTGGCGCAACGCTGGTCGCAGGCGCGGATGTAAATCTCGGTACCGGTGCGCTTGATTTCGCAGGCGTGGGTGCGACGCTGGAATTCGCCAACGCCACGACCTTCACCCACAACATGACGATGACTGCCGATGGCAACATCGACACCGCAGGCTTCAACGGCGAAATTTCGGGCGCGATCACCGGTGCCGGTCTGGTCAACAAGGCCGGCGTCGGCACGCTAACGCTGTCCAATGCAGCAAATGCGTTCGCCGGTCTCACCATCAGCCAGGGCCGGGTCGACGTCACCAGCGCCGCTGCCACCGGTGGTGGCGACATTACATTCATCAACGGTACGCTTGGCCTTGGTGGCACCGGCCCGACTCTTACCAACAATCTCGTCATCGGCGCGGGCGATAGTGGTATTATCGACAACTCCGGCGGCCTTGGCCCCACCGTTGACCTCAATGGTGCAATCTCGGGCGCGGGCGACCTCGAACTGTTGAGCACCGGTACCACCTGGAATGTCGCCGGCGCAAATACCGGCTTCACCGGCGTCTTGACGGTGACCGACAGCCGCTTGGTGGTGGGTAATGCCAATTCGATCGGCGCAAACTCGGCCACGCTTGTTCTTGACGGCGGCACACTGAGCAGCAGCGCCGTGGGTTCGTTGACGCTGGCGCAGGACATCGGCCTCGTGCCGTTATCGTCCAACTTTGTTGGTGGCGCAAACGACCTTGTGCTTACCGGCGAGATCGGTTCGTTCTTCCTTCCTACCAGCCTTGAAGTCTATGGTTCGGGCGTCGTAACGCTGGCCCACAGCGGCGGGTTCAGCGGTGCAGAAGATGTGATCGTTTCGGGCACCGCAAACGTGACGGGCGACCTGAATGCTTTGGATTATCAAGTCGTGTCCGGTGGTACGCTGGCCGGTGACGGCCAGCTGCATTTCGGCGCCACCACCGTTCAAAACGGCGGTATCATCAATCCGGGTGACGCGACGGTCGTCGACAGCATCGGTACGCTGAACACGCAGACCCTCATCCTCAGCAGCGGTTCGCTGCTCAACTGGGATTTCGCGGCGCCGGGGACCAACGATCAGGTCGCCATCAACGGCGCGTTGACCCTCGACGGCACGCTCAACATCAACAACCTCACCGGCTTCGGTCTCGGCAGCTACACGCTGTTCACCTACACCCCGGGCTCGTTGACCAATAACGGCCTTACGGTCACGCCGATTGGCAGCCTGCCGGGCGTATTCTTCGGCGTTGACGTTTCGGTCGCGGGCATTGTCACGTTGCTCGTCAACGGCACCATTACCCAGTATTGGGATGGCCCGAATGCGCTTGCGGGCGTTGTCGAAGGCGGCACCCACATTTGGGATTCGTCCGCGACCAACTGGACCGATTCGACCGGCGCCACCAACGGCACGTGGAACGGTATCGATGCCGTATTCACTGCGGCGGCAGGCATCGTCGACGTTTCGGGCACGCAGGACTTTGCCAGCCTGTATTTCCAGACAGATGGCTACAGCGTCATCAACGGCACGCTCAATGGCGCTGCTTCGTCGGTGATCATGGCCGATGCGGGGATCGCCACGACAATCGCTTCGACGCTCACTGGTATCGGCACTGTGCTCGACATCGACTATGCCGGTTCGACGCTCAGCCTCAACGGCAACAGCACTTTCACCGGTGACATCAACCTCAACGGTGGCTCGCTCGGCCTCGGGCACGACAATGCGCTCGGTTTGGGCGGCGTGCTGACGATGGCGTCGGGAACGACGCTGTTCGCCGGGACCTCGGGCATCAACCTGACGCACGACATCGTGCTGGCCGGTAATGCAACGCTCGATTCGGGTGCCACCGGTGCGCCCAACGGCCTCAACATCTATGGCACCATCTCGGGCGCCGGCGGCCTGACTAAGGCCGGCGCCAGCAAGCTGTTGCTGACTCAGGACAACACCTACGCTGGTGATACCAACATCAACGCCGGCACCATCGTCATCAACACCGACGGCGCGTTCAGCGGTGGTCACGTCAACCTCGCCAACAACACCGGTGTGTCGACCAACGGTGCCAGCGTCGCGCTTGCCAACGACATTTCACTGGTCGCCGGCAACAGCTTCTTCACTGCCGTCGGCAGCGACGTCCTGACGCTCGACGGCCTGATTGACGGCCTCGGTGGCCTCAACGCCGACGGCCCGGGCACCTTGGTGCTGACTGACGCCGCCAACAGCTTCTCGGGCGGTGTCTTCATCGATACCGGCACACTGTCGGTCGGCGCCGACAGCTATCTCGGCGATGCGGCGAACGACGTGACCATGGCCAACGGCGGCAAGCTGTTGTTCACGGGCAGCTTCAGCAGCGCGCGCGACCTCGACCTCGGCGCTGGCGGAACACTCGATATCGGTGGCAATAGCGATACTCTGACCGGCAGCATTACAGGCGGCGGTCTGAGCAAAGATGGTTCCGGCACGCTGAACCTGTTCGGTGACATGTCAGCCTATGTTGGTACCACCACCATCAATGACGGCACACTCGCCATCGGCAACGGTACTGGTGCCACCATCGGTGATGCGCTGGTATTTGCCGGCACCGGCAACGGGGTGCTCGACCTGACCGCAGGCGGAGTCTCGGTTTCGAGCGCACCTGTCACCATGTCGAATTCGGGCACGATCCTGATCGGCAGCAATTTGGTTGGCTTGATCGGTAACATCACTGGCAGTGGCCAGTTGACCTACAACGGCACCAACCCCTTGTTCGACACCCCCGGTTCGGGCGGTGTGCTTGAACTTGACGGCGACAACAGCGGCTTCTCCGGCGGTATCATCGTTCAATCGGGCGAATTGGTGCTGGGCAGCGACAATGCTGGCGGTACCGGCGGCATCGAAACGCAAGGTTCGATCATTACCTATGCCAACGGTGTCACCGTCAACACACCGCTGATCATCAACAGCAATTCCACTCAGCTTAATGTCGCGGGCACCAACCTCGCGACGCAGGCCGGCAACATCAGCCAAGTCGGCGGTACGCGTCCGCTCGACAAGATCGGCGCTGGCCAGCTCAACCTGACCGGCAGCAGCACGCTTTCGGGTGTGTTCTCGGTGCGCGCAGGGACCATCGGCGTTGGTAACAACGCGGCGTTCGGTACGGCAGCCGGCACCAACCGCGTCGATATCAAGGCCGGCGCGACGATCAAGGCAATCGGCGGCGCACGCACCATCGGCCAGAACATTCAGGTCGCTAATAACGCGACGATCGATGCCGGTGGCCAGCAGTTCACGCTGAACGGCTTCATCGCCAACAACGGCGGCTCGAACACGCTGCCGCTCAACCTGACCGACTCGGTCGGCGGCGGACGTATCACTCTCGCCAGCGGCAGCACCTATACCGGTGGAACCAGCATCACCGACGCCATCGTGCAGATTGGCGCCGACAGCGCACTGGGTGCATTCGGCGCTGTGGCGATGGACAATTCGACGCTGGAAACCAGCGCCAGCATCGCGACCTTGCGTCCGTTCACGCTGACCAACGCCAACACCTTTGACACGATGGGCAACCTGCTTGACCTCGCTGGCGCGGTCGACGGCACCGGCAGCCTGCGCAAGGAAGGTACCGGTACACTCGTCCTCAGTGCCACCAACAGCTATGCGGGTGGCACCTTCATCGGCAACGGCGCCGTGCAGGTGGGCGCCGATGCCAACCTTGGCAACGCTGCGGGCAGCGTCACCTTCGACAACACCGGCAATGG
>CALMPZ010000012.1 GCA_937871645.1 uncultured Polymorphobacter sp. | reverse complement strand
GCCGCCAGCGTATCGAGCGCTGCCGTGCTCACCGCCATGTCGGCCGACAGGCTGGCGTGCGAGGCATCGAGCAAGCGCCCAAGCCCCGGCAAATCCCCCGCAGCCAGCGCCGCCACCGCCGCATCGACGCGGGCGATTTCGCTGACGACGTGGCGCGCGCGTTTTGCGGGGCGTTCGGGTAGCGCCGCTGCGGCGAGTTGCGCCAACGTCACGTCGCGCAAACTGGCCCCCAACGCCGCTGCCGCTGTCTCGCAATCGGCACGGCGTTCGGCATAGCCGCCGTCCACCAGCGCGTGGCGCTGCATCGAATCGACCAGCACGAACGCCGCACTTTCGGGCAATGCTACCGGCGTCGCCTCCAGCGTCCGGCAGTCGAGCCGCAGCGCGTGACCGGCAACCCCATGGACGCTGGCGAACTGGTCCATGATGCCGCACGGCATGCCGACAAAGTCGTTCTCCGCCGCCTGTGCCCAACGCGTCAATTGCACGCGCGGCACGTCAGCGACCCCGGCAAGCGCCAGCAACGCCAGCAGCACCGCAACCTCAAGCGCTGCCGAAGAACTGACGCCGGCGCCGATCGGCACATCGCTGGTCACCATCAAATCCACGCCCGGCACCGCAATGCCCTCGCGGCGCAGCACTTGCGCGACGCCCGCAACATAGTCACTCCAGTCTTTGCGCGGCGTCAGCGCGCCAAGGTCGAGCGTCGCTTCGGCATCAACGTCGATGGCGGCAACCCGCAGCACGTCGCTACCGTTCGCCGCCGCCGCCACGCTGCACCAGCGGTCAATCGCGGCAGGCAGTACCAGCCCGTCGCAATAATCGACATGCTCGCCGATGATGTTGATGCGGCCCGGCGCGCGAAACACCCGCGGCGTCGCGCCGAAACGCTCAGCGAACCGTGCGGACAGGTCGGCGTCGTTCACGCTTGACGCCACGCCGCAATCCCCGCCGGCGGCAGGTCGGGGCCGCCAATCACGAACTTCGCCCCGGCCGGCGCATGCGTCGGCCGCTGCTCGGCGGCATAGTTGATCGCCAGGCACAGCCCGCCGCGCCGGCGCCAGCGCACGCCGTCGGCCATGTCGGTGGTCGTGATGCCCGCCGCCTCGGTCAGCGCGCGCAGCACCGTGCGCAGCATCGCCGGCTCGGGCCAGCCCGCCAGATAATGCGCCTTGCCGTGGCTGAACCACGCGCCGCCGCCGTCAGTGAAGCGCGCACGTGGCGTCAGGTCGGTGCGCAGCCATTCGCGCCAGCGCGTCACATGATGCGCAACGCCGTCGATGCTGACGCCGACGCTAGCGCCGTGCCGCAGGCTTTCAACGCGCGTCACCGCCAGCGGTAGCAGTGCCTGCAACGCGCCCGGCGCCAGCGACGGGGGAATCTGGAAATCGCGAGTCTTCGACCCCGATCGCGGCCCGACCAACACCTGCGCGCCGCTCGCCGCAAGCTTCGCCGCTAGCGCCGCATCGGCATCGAGCAGCATCGGCAAGGCAATCAACCGGTAGCCGGTCAGTTCCGCCTCGGGCGACACGATATCAACATCGAGCCCGAGCCGCCGCAACGCCGTGTACATTTCGAACGCCGCGCGCAGCGCCGACAGGTCGCGGCCCTGTGGCTGGATCTCGCTCATCCAAACCGACGGATAGCCGAAGACCAGCGCCACCTCGGCGCGCGTGCTCGCCGGCAACGCGCCGAGCTGGGCGATTTCGCGCGCCACCTGCGCCGCCTCGATACCGCCGACATCGGTGCTGCGGTCGGGCAAGGTCAGACCGGCGTGCATCGCCTCCTGCCCGAACGGCAGCTGGCGCCAGCGGAAATAACTGACCACCTCGGCACCGTGCGCGAAGGCCTCCCAGCTCCAGGCGCGCACCATGCCGGGCAGCGGCGCCGGGTTCGACCGCGCCCAGTTCACCGGCCCCGGCTGCTGCTCCATCACCCACCAGCGCCCGCGCCCGACGCCGCAGTACAGGTCATGGTGGAACCCGGCGATATCGGGATGGCCTTGCCGCAAATAGCGTGCCTTGCAGTCCTCATCGAACCAGAACTGTTCGGTGAAGCCCAGCGGGTAGCTGTCCCAGCTCGCCACATCGAGGTCGGCAGCCACATCGTGATGGTCGAAATCGGTAACGAACCCCATGAAATTATGGATGATATCGCGCCCCGGCGAACGCTCACGCAAAATCTCGACCTGCAGCCGGTTGAAGCTCGCGACCTCGTCGGAGGCAAAGCGCTGATAGTCGAGCCGGTGCGCCGGATTGGCTTCGGTGACGGTCAGCTTGGGTGCGTCGATTTCATCGAAGCCGCGGTATTCCTGCGACCAGAAGACATTGCCCCATGCGGAGTTAAGCGCGGCGATGTCGCCGTAGTGCGCCGCCAGCCAGCGCCGGAAACGCCGCACGGCATTGGCCGAATAGCTAAATGTCGTCGCGTGGCAGCCGAACTCATTGTCGGTCTGCCATGCGACCACCGCCGGGTGGTTGCCGTAGCGGTCGGCGAGCGCCGTCACGATGCGCGCACACTGGTCGCGGTAGCTTTCGCTCGAAAAGCAATAATGCCGCCGCGAGCCGAAGCCGCGCACATGGCCGTGGTGGTCGACCGCCAGCATCGACGGGTCGGCATCGACCAGCCACTTCGGCGGCGTCGCGGTCGGCGTGCCGAGCACGACCTGCAGGCCGTGGCGGTGCAGCGTATCGAGCGCGCGGTCGAGCCAGCCCCAGTCGAAGGCGCCGGGCTCGGGCTCGATCCGGCTCCACGCGAACTCGCCGATGCGCACCACCGAAAGCCCCATCGCAACCATGGCGCGCGCGTCCTCGTCCCACCAGGCTTCGGGCCAGTGTTCGGGATAGTAGCAAACGCCCAGTTTCATGACGTCACCTCGGTGAGTTGCACGACAGCAATTTCGCCAGCGTGGAGGATAGGCAAATGCAGCCCGCGCCGGGCGAGCAACGCACCGTCAACTGCGATGGCCTCGCCGCGAATGAACGGCGTTGTCGACCGCATCGCACGCTGGCGACCCGCGCGCGGGTTGAGCAACTCGACACGGTAGCGTGTCCCCGCAGCACACATCGGCAGGCGCAGCGGCAACGGTGCAGCATGCGGCGCGGTCGCAACTTGCGCAACGCTGACGATCCAGTCGCGCGGCCCGCCAAGCGCCACCGCGACGCAGCCGGGGTCGGCGGTTTCCAGTCGCAGCGTCGCGCCGCCGTGCAGCACGTCGCGCCATGCCTTGTAGTGCGCGATGACCCCGGCGAGCGTCGCCAGTTCGGACTCGCTGCAGCGCCGCAGGTCGGCCTCGATACCCATGTGCCCGGAAAACGCCGTCCAGGCGCGCATCGCGGCGCTGCTGCGACGTGCGGTGGTGTGGCAATCGGCGGGGCCGAAATGCGCGCCCATGACTTCGGGCGGGAAGAAGATCGAGAACGCCCGCTGGATTGCCTGACGCTCGATGGGGTCGTTGCAATCCGACGTCCAGATGCGGTCAGTGCGCGCCAGTATGCCATAATCGGCGCGCGCGCCGCCCGACGCGCAGGCTTCGATTTCGACGTGCGGATGTGCTGAGCGCAACCGGTCGATCAGCGCATAGAGTGCCAACGTCTGGCGATGCACCGCACCGCGCCCGCCGCTGACCGCATGGACGAGGTCGCGGTTCATGTCCCATTTCAGATAGGCTATGGCGTTGTCCCGCAGAAGCCCGTCGAGGACGCCGAACAGATGGTCGGTGACTTCGCGTCGCGTCAGGTCGAGCGCATATTGGCCGCGGCCCAGCGGCTGCGTCCGGCCCGGCGCACCCAGCACCCAGTCGGGATGCGCGCGCAATAGGTCGGAATCGGCGTTGGCCATTTCAGGTTCGACCCACAGCCCGAAATCCATGCCGAGGCCATGGACATGGTCAATCAGCGGCTTCAGCCCCTGCGGGTATTTGACCGTGTCGGGCACCCAGTCGCCCAAGCCTGCCCGGTCATCATTGCGGCCCTTGAACCAGCCGTCATCGAGCACGAAGCGTTCGGCGCCGACCTTCGCGGCCGCATCGGCGAGCGCACACAACCCGGCGTGGTCATGCGCGAAATACACAGCTTCCCAGCTATTGATATGCACCTTGCGCGCTTTGCCGCTCAGCCGGCCGCCGAGGATTTGGTCGCGCACGAACGGGTGCAGCCGCGCCGAAATGCCGTTCAGCCCGGCATCCGAACGCGCGATGTAGAGCGCCGGGCTGGTATAGCTTTCGCCCTGTGCCAGAATGATTTCGCCGGGTGCCAACAGTTCGCCTGCCTGCACCTGGATGCGGCCGTCGCGCAGCCGTTCAGCGAACATCCGGTGGTTGCCGCTCCACGCCAGGTGCAGCGCGAAGACTTCGCCATGCGCTTCGCCGAAGCCGGCTTCGCCCGCCAGCAGGAACGGCGGCGCGTGATGCGAGGTGCGGCCGGTGCGGTTTTCCTTGGCGATGATGCCGGTGACCAGCGTCTGGCGCACGGGCGTGAATTCGCGCACCCAGCGGCCATCGAACAGCAGCAGTTCGGCGTGCGGCACCTCGATCGCGCCGGCCGCGCACCAGTCGAGCATCAGCGGTGTGGCCGCGAGATTCCGGACAGTGGTGCGGCTGGTGACGACATTGGTTGCGGCGTCGATCGACAGCGCCAGTTCGACTTCGATTTCGGCGCGGGCGTCGGCATAGGTCAGCGTGCCGCCGTCGCGGCGCACCAGTTCCAACTGCGTGATCAGTTCGACGCCGTCGCGGTGGCCGAGCAGTGCCGGGTGGCCGGTGAAGCCCTGCCCGGCTTCGGGAAACCAGCACATCGCCTCGCCGTCATCGAGGATGCCGTGCGGCACGGGTGCAGCAGCGAGTGCCGCTAGTTCGTCGAGGCTTTGGTCGAACCCGCTGCGGCCCCAAGAACCCAGTCGCGCAACGCCGCGCGCCGGCGTCAGCAAGCCCAGCGCGTCATCACTGCCCGTCAGCCAGAACCCGTCCAAGCCACTCTCCCCGCGCCATTGCTACAAGAGTGCGCGCACCGTTGCGAGCGCCAAAGCAATCAATCGGGTGCAGGGCTCAGCCCTGCCCGCCGGAGGCCCTTCCTGCCACCTCAATCCCCCGTAAACACCCCCGGCCGCTTCTCGCGAAACGCCGTCATCGCCTCACGGAAATCACTGGTGCGCGCGGCGAGCAGCCACTGGTCAGCGTCGGCGTGGAGGACGGCGGCGTTTAGCGCGCCCGCCACGGCGTTGACCGAGCGCTTGATCATCTGCACCGCGACCGGCGGCAGCGCGGCGTATTGCTGCGCCATCGCCAGCGCGGCGGCGTCCTGTTCACCCAGCGCCACGACGCGGTCGAGGAAGCCCCAGCGTTCGAGCGTTGCAGCGTCGTGGAGCGCGCCCGACATGATCAGCGTCTTGGCGCGTGCCGGGCCGACGAGTTCGACGCACGGGCCGATGGCGTTCCACATCAGGTTGATGCCGAGCTTGACCTCGCCGTAGCCAATGCGGGCGTTGTCGCCGGCGATGCGGAAGTCGCAGGCGGTGGCGATGCAGGTGGCACCACCGGTGGCGACCCCGTGCAGCACGGCGATGGTCGGCTGGTGGATCTCACGCAGCGCGCGGATCAGCAGCGCGCCCTGCGTGGCGCCGCGCCGCATGACTTCGGTGCGCGGTGGCTTGCGGCCGCCGCCGACGGTGCCGAGGTCGGCGCCGGCGCTGAAATCGGGGCCGTCGGCGCGGATGATGACGACGCGGGTCGCGTCATCTTCGCGGAAATCCTCCGCCAGCCGTTGCAACTGGCGCAGCGAGGCGCCGGTCAGCGCGTTGCGCTTTTCGCCGCGTGCCAGCGTGATGGTGGCAATCGCGCCATCGCGGCTCAGGCGGAAATGTCCGGTCTCGGTCATGGCGGCTCCCCAGTCTTGTTGGCCGCATCATGGCAGAGCGGCTGCACGTCGCAACCCGTAAAGGCAACCCGTAAAGACTGACCAGATTGCGTAGCGCTTGCCAGCCTTTGAGCCGTGGTGCTAACCCGAGCGCCGCAAGGGGAGATATGCCATGACCGTCACGCTGTTCGAACATCCGCTGTCGCCCTACAGCCAGAAAAACAAGATCGCGCTGCGCGAAAAGGGCGTGGCGTTCGAGGTGGTGACGCCCGACGCAATGGGCACCGGCCATGTCGCCGGGCAGTTTGCGGCCGCCAACCCGCGCGGCGAGGTGCCGGCGCTCATCGACGGCGACACCAGCGTTTTCGATTCGACGATCATCCAGGACTATATCGAGGAAAGCTGGCCGACCCCGGCGCTGCTGCCCACGACGCCCGCGCAGCGCGCCCGCGTCCGCATGATCGAGGAGATCATGGACACGCAGTATGAAGCAATCACCTGGGGCATGATGGAAGTCCGGGTTTTCGACCGCGCACCGGGTGCCGCCGGCGAGGCGCTGCTGGCACGCGCCCGCGAACAGCTCGACGGCCTGCACGACTGGCTGACCACGCAGCTGGGCGATGCCGATTGGTTCAACGGCGCGGCGTTCGGCTGGGGCGACATCGCCGTCATCCCGTTCGTGCTCGGCGCCACCGGCTATGATGCCGGCCCCGCCCTTGACTCGGCGCTCGGCAAATGGGTCAAGCGCTGCCTTGCCCGGCCAAGCGTCAGCCAGTCCGCCGCCGAAGCGCAGGCGGCCGCGTCGGCGGTCACCGACAGCGGTTTGCTCAAGGCCGCACTCGCCAGCGGCGCGTTCAAGCGCGAATACCGCGACCACCGGCTCGAATGGATGCTGCGGTCGGGCGGTCTCGAGGTCTTGCAGGCCGGGCTGGCGGCAGGCAACATCCGCTTCAGCCACGAATTGAAGGTGCCGTCATGATCCGCACCCCGCCCAAACCGTCGTCGAACATCTTTTTTTCGCAGCGGTTGCGGCTGCACTATGTCGATTGGGGCAACCCCGACGCGCCGACGCTGATCCTGCTCCACGGCGGCCGCGACCATTGCCGCAACTGGGACTGGGTGGCGGGCGAGCTGGCGAACGACTGGCACATCATCGCACCCGACTTGCGCAGGCATGGCGACAGCGCCTGGTCGCCCGACGGCAACTACACCATGTCGGCGTTCACCTATGACTTCGCGCAGCTGATCCACCAGCAGGCGCGCGGGCCGGTGCACATCATCGCGCACTCGCTCGGCGGCTCGATCGCGCTGCGCTACACCGGGCTCTATCCCGAAAACGTCGCCAAGATCGTCGCCATCGAAGGCCTCGGCCCGTCGCCCAAAATGGTCGCGGCGCGCCAGAAAATCGACTTCGCCGACCGCTTCCGCGAATGGGTGAGTGACCAGCGCAAGCTGAGCAGCCGCATGCCCAAGCGTTACGCCTCGATCGAGGAAGCCCTGGGGCGCATGCAGGCCGAAAACAGCCATTTGTCGGCAGCCCAGGCCGAGCATCTGACGCGCCACGGCATCCTGCAAAACGAAGACGGCAGCTACAGCTGGAAATTCGACAACTACGTCCGCTCGTTCTCGCCCGTCGACATGTCACTCGACGATTTGCAGACGCTGTGGGGCCGCATCACCTGCCCGACGCGGCTGGTCTACGGCGCCGAAAGCTGGGCCTCGAACCCCGCCGAGGACGGCCGGCTGGGCTATTTCAACAACGCCACCGTGACGCGCTACGAACAGGCCGGGCATTGGGTCCACCATGACCAGACCGAGAAGTTCGTCGCCGAAATGCGCGATTTTCTTTGAGCTAGAAGGGCCTCCGGCGGGCAGGCCTGAGGCCTGCACCCAATTGAAGGAAGAGATATGAGCGATTTCATTGGACGTACTGCATTGGTCACCGGTGCCGGTAGCGGCATCGGGCGCGCCGCCGCCAAGCTGTTTGCGGCGCGCGGCGCCAATGTCGTCGCCGTCGACCGTGCCGACAGCGTCCATGAAACCGTCGCGGCGATTGTCGCGGCCGGTGGCAAGTCGGTCGGGCTGACCGCCGATGTCGGTGAAAAGGCCGATGTAGATGCCGCCGTTGCACGCGCCGTCAGCGAATACGGCAGCCTCGACGCCGCCTTCGTCAACGCCGGTGTGTCGGGCGGGCTGGTGCCGTTCCTCGATCTGACGGTGGAGGAATGGAACACGGTGTTGCGCGTCAACCTCGTCGGCGCCTTCCTGACCTTGCAGGCCGCCGCGCGCGTGATGGTTGCGCAGGGGCGCGGCGCCATCGTCTGCACCGCCTCGGTCGCGGGTATCCGCTCGGGTGCCGGCGGCATGCCGTACAGCGCCTCGAAGGCCGGCGTCATCAACATGGTGGCGACCGCCGCACAGCAGCTTGCGGGCACCGGCATCCGCGTCAATGCGGTCTGCCCCGGCCTGACCGAAACCGGCATGACCAAATACACCTTCGACTTCGCGCGCTCGCGCGGCACCGAGGCTAAGCTCGGCCAGCTCAATCCGTTGAAGCGCGCCGCAGCGCCCGAGGAAATCGCCGAAGTCGCGGTGTTCCTGGCGTCCGATGCCGCAAGCTACGTCAACGGTCAGGCGATTGCCGTCGATGGCGGGCTATCGTCATCGCATCCGGTGGTGCCGGGCCGGATGGCCTGACGCACACAGCCTGATACGTTCAAGCTAACTCCACGCCGCTCATCCCGAGCGAAGTAGAGG
>CALMPZ010000011.1 GCA_937871645.1 uncultured Polymorphobacter sp. | reverse complement strand
TTGCCGGGCGGGCGGCCACCGGGGGCGCCGCCGCCACCGGGAATGCGAGGAGGTCTGGACATAATCGCATCCGTGGGGCGTCGGCGGCAAATTGGCAAGGTTTGTTTGTTCGGGCGTTGCACCGCCGCGCCGCATCGGCTAGCAGCTTGCCTGCTGCCCCTGTGGTGAAATTGGTAGACGCGCTCGACTCAAAATCGAGTGCCGAAAGGCGTGCTGGTTCGAGTCCGGCCAGGGGCACCATTCCATGCGACGATGCCGCACCCTGCGGGACCGCGCCGGTTTGCGGCGCAGTCCCAATGGCTTTTTTCAGCCTGCGCCTAGCGCCGGCTGCCGGGCACCAGTTCGAGCGGCGTTGCGGCCTTGCCCCAATAGGTGTCGCGGATCAGTCGCTTGTAGAGCTTGCCGGTCTGGTGGCGTGGCAGTTCGACCATGAAGTCGATGCGGCGCGGCGACTTGACGTGCGACAGGCGCTCGCGGAGCCACGCCGAGACTTCGGCGGCGAATTCGGGGGTGGCGTCGGCCCAGTCCATCGGCTGGATGACCGCGACGACTTCCTCGCCCATTTCCTCGTGCGGGGCGCCGACGACGGCGACATCGGCGACCTTGGGATGGCCGATCAGCAGGTTTTCGATTTCCTGCGGGTAGATGTTCACGCCGCCCGAAATGATCATGAAGCTCTTGCGGTCGGTGAGGTAGAGGAAGCCGTCCTCGTCGAGCCAGCCGACATCGCCGAGCGTCGACCAGCCGTGCTTGTTGAGCGATTCAGCAGTCTTGGCAGGGTCGCCGTAATATTCGAACTGGCCGCCGCCGGAGAAGAACACCAGGCCTTCGCTGCGCACCGGCAGTTCATTGCCGTCCTCGTCGCAAATCTTGACTTCGACGCCCATGCCCTTGCCAACCGAGCCCTTATGCGCGAGCCATTCGGTCGAGTTGCAGACGCAGAAGCCGTTGCCTTCGGTGCCGGCGTAATATTCGTTGATGATCGGACCCCACCAGCTGATCATCGCTTCCTTGACCGGGACGGGGCAGGGCGCTGCGGCGTGGAACACCGCGGTCAGCGACGACAGGTCGTATTTGCTGCGGACGTCTTCGGGCAGCTTGAGCATGCGGATGAAATGCGTTGGCACCCATTGCGCGCTCGTCACCTTGTGGCGTTCGATGGCGGCGAGCGCCGCTTCGGCATCAAAACCTTCCACCATCACCACGGTGCCGCCCAGCGACTGCACGGCCATCGACCAGCCCAGCGGCGCGGCATGATACAGCGGCGCTGGCGACAGATAGATGGTGTCGGCGGTCCAGCCGTAGAGCGCGGTGCCGATCATCGCGAGCGTGTTGGGTGCGGCAATGTCGGGATCGACGACGCCGGCGCGCTTGACGCCCTTGGGCCGGCCGGTGGTGCCCGATGAATAGAGCATCGCGCTGCCCGAGGTCTGGTCCGCGATCGGCGTTGCCGGATAACGTGCGCGTGCAGCTTCGAAATTTTCGAAACCGCTGGCGGATTCGCCGAGCACATACAGGTTGCTGGTACCGGCCTGCGCAGCGGCGGGCACCGCAATACCGAGCAGCGCTGTCGAGGTGATGAACGCCTTGGCCTGGCAATCCTGGAGGATATAGGCGACTTCATCGACGGTCAGCTTCGACGACAGGCAAGTGAAGCGCAGCCCGGCGCGTTGTGCGGCCCATAGCAGTTCGTAATAGCGCGGATGGTTTTCGATGAAGAAGGCGATGCCGTCGCCGGCCTGCAGCCCGATGGCACGGAACAGCTGCGCGCCCTGGTTCGAGCGGTCGTCGAGTTTGCGGTAGGTCACCGTCTCGCCGCTGCCGGCCATGATCAGCGCGGCCTTGTCGGGGTTGGTCTGCGCGTGAAGGTAGGGATGCATGGCGGGTCTCCGTTCGGTCGAAGTGGGGACGTGTGTGGTTGACGTAAGCGTCAAGTCTCAATGGGCTTTATGTCGTGCAGGGGCCCCGCGTCTATACCCTGATGACGCAAGGCACGCCGCAGATGATCAAATGTTGTGCGCCTAGGGTTGCGCCGGTTTCATCATCGCTTCGTAGAGCGCGCGATAGACCGGCGGGATGGACTTGGCCTTCATCGGGCCGAACGTCGCCCGCGCCGCCTTCAGCCGCGCCTGCATGTCGGCTAGCACATCGGGATGCAGCGACGCGACGCTGTAATTTTCCCGCGCGTCGCCGGCGACGTCGTACAACTGCGGCGAGCCCATTTTTTCGAGCGGCAGCAGCACGCTGCGATAATATTCGGCAGCTACATATTTCCAGCGCTGGGTGCGGACGCCGACCAAGTCCTCATTGTCGAAGATCAGCAACTGGTCGTGCGGAGAGGGGCCGCCTGCCGTCAGCAGCCGCCCGATATCGGCGCCGTCGAGCGTTACACCCTCCGGCAGCGGTGCACCGGCCATCGCGCAGAAAGTCGGCAGCAGGTCGATGCCCATGGCGATCGAATCGACGCGCTTGTTGACCCGCACGGTACCGGGCTGGCGGGCGATGAACGGCACGCGGTAGCCGCCGTCATAGCCGGCACCGCCCTTGCGGTCGCGCAGGTCGCCCGCCGAGCCTTCGTACCAGGGGCCGTTGTCCGAGGTGAAGATCAGCAGTGTGTCATCGGCGATGCCGAGCTTGTCGAGCCGGGCGAGCAGCCGCCCGACCAGCGCGTCGATTTCCGCGACGACATCGCCGTAGGCGCCGGCCTTGCTGTTGCCCCCGAACTTGGCATCGGGATAGTTGGGCAGATGCGGGGCGCTGAGCGCCAGTTCGACGAAGAACGGCCGCGCCGCGTTGGCCGTGATGAAGCGGTCGGCGGCGTCGTAGAACTGCTGCTGCAACCGCGCTTGTTCGACGGGAATGCCGAGCGGTTTCACGCCGCTGCCGTCGTCGGCGAACAGTTCGAGCGGCTGCATGTCGTGGCTGTAGGGGATGCCGAAGAACGCATCGAAGCCGTGCCTGATCGGCGACCAGTCGGGGCCGGTGTGGCCGAGGTGCCATTTGCCGAACAGCCCACTGACATAGCCAGCGGGCTTGAGCGCAGTGGCGATGGTGACCTCGCTGGTCGGCAGCACGCGCGTGTCGCCCTTCGCCATGATGACCTGGTAGCCCAGACCAGTGCGGATCGGGTAGCGACCGGTCAGCAGGCCGGCGCGGGACGGCGTGCAGATGTTGGCGGGGGCGTAATAGTCGGTGAGCGTCGTGCCCTCGCGCGCCAGCCGGTTGAGGTTGGGCGTGCGGATCGACGTGCCGCCATTGGCTTCGATGTCGCCGAAGCCGAGGTCGTCGCACAGGATGACGATGAAGTTGGGTTTGCGACCCCCTCTGGCACTCGACGGTGCGGCAAGCGCAACCCCACCCATTGCGGCGAGCGCCAGTGCGGCGGTGCTGGCCCCGAGGAACTGGCGACGGCGCAGCACGCTCATGGCTTCCAGTGCCGTGCGGCCAGCGTCACCTCGACCGGCGTGCCGAGGTCGGTCGCCGAATTGCCCAGTGCGAAGCTGTAGCGGCCGGCGGCGATATTCCAGCCGTCCTTTTCCCAGCGGGCGATGGTGCGCGGGTCGAGCTTGACCTCGACCTGCTGCGCCGCGCCGGGGGCCAGCGTCAGCTTGGTGAAGCCCGCCAGCCGCTGGCGCGCGCTGCCGGTGGCGTTGACGAGGTAGAGCTGCGGCGTCACTGCGCCGGCGCGGGCGCCGCTGTTGCGGACGCTGAAGCTTGCTGTCAACGTCTGCGGGTCGATGTGCAGCGCACCGGTTTCGAAGCTGGTATAGCTTAGACCATAACCGAATGGAAACAGTGGCTTGCTGCATTTCCTTGCGAACCAGCGGTAGCCGACGTCGGCACCTTCGATGTTGTAATTGGCGCTGAGCGTTTCGCCCTGCAGGGCGCGGCCGTCGAAGCGCGGCTCGAGCGTATCGCTACCGTCGAGCTTGGGGCGCGGCAGCTGGTCGAGACTGGCGGGGAAGCTGACGGGCAGGCGGCCCGATGGGTTCGTGTCGCCGAACAGCACGCTGGCAATCGCTTCGCCGCCGCGCGCGCCGGGATACCAGGCCTCGATAACCGCGGCGGTCTTGTCGAGCCACGGCATCATCACCGGCCCACCGGTTTCGAGCACGACGATGGTGTTGGGGTTGGCGGCTGTGACCGCGGCAATCAGCGCGTCCTGGCCGTACGGCAACGACAGGTCGGGCACGTCCATGCCCTCGCCGGTCCACTGCGTTGCGAAGATGATGGCAATGTCCGACTTGCGCGCAATGGTGACGGCGTCGGTGATGAAGTTGCCGTTGCGGTAGCGGATCTCCGCGTTCGGCGCGTGCGCACGGATCGCCTTGAGTGGCACCGAGCGGTGATAGAATTGCCCCATGAACGGCGCGAACGGCCCGTCGCCGCCGATCGGCACGTTGATCGCGGGCCCGCCCATGCCCTGCACCTGCGACGAGCCGCCGCCCGACAGCACGCCGCTGTCGGCATAGCCGCCGATGACGGCGATTGATTTGGCGCTGGCGGCAAGCGGCAGCGCATTGTTGTTGTTGCGCAGCAGCACGATGGCTTCCTTGGCCACTGCTTCGGCGACCGCGGCGTTAGCGGAGAGGTCGATGGGCTTGATGACCGGCGGGTTGGTATCGACGCCGACCGCGTACATCGAGCGCAGGATGCGGCGGTTCATGTCGGCGACGCGCGTCGCATAGGCCGGGTCGCTGGCGGCTTTGGCAGCCAGCGGCGCGCCGAAGAACGGCGCCTTATCGAGCTGCGCGCCCATTTGCTGGTCGAGCCCGGCGAGCGCGCTTTCGACGCCGTCGACCGAGCCCCAGTCGGACATCACCCAGCCCTTGTAGTGCCAGTCGCGCTTGAGCACGCCGTTGAGCAGCCAGTCATTGGCGCTGGCCTGTGCGCCGTTGACCTTGTTGTACGAGCTCATCACCGCGCCGGGCTGGCCGCGTTCGATGGCGATTTCGAACGCCAGCAGGTCGCTTTCGCGCGCGGCAGCTTCGTCGATGATGACGTCGACGAAATGCCGGCCGGTTTCCTGGCCGTTGAGCGCGAAATGCTTGACTGTTGAAATGACGTGCTGCGACTGGATGCCCGCCACCGCAGCGCCGCCGAGCAGCCCCGAATGCAGCGGGTCTTCACCGAGATATTCGAAGTTGCGGCCGTTGCGCGGGTCGCGCACCAGATTGATGCCGCCCGCGAGCAGAACGTTGAAGCCCTTGGCATGGGCTTCGCCGGCGATCATCGCGCCGGCGGCTTCGAGCAGCGGCGCGTTCCACGTCGCGCCCATCGCCATGCCCGATGGTAGCGCCGTCGCGCCGTCCTTGCGCGCGCCGCCGACATAGGCGACGCCAAGGCTGGCATCGGTCTGCGTCAGTGCCGGTACGCCAAGCCGGGGGATGCCCGCCACATAGCCGGCACCGAGGATCGCTTCCTTGGGCAGCGGGTCGCCGAACATCGGCAGCGCCATGATGCCGATGGTCAGCGTCGTGCGCTCGTCGGCGTGCATGGCTTTTTCAGTGGTCGCGGCGCGATCGTCGGGGGATGGTGCGGCCTGCGCCGCTGCCGCAGCAAGTGCAGTGCCGGCGAGCGCGATCAAGTGATGCCCGATCTTGGGCGGGTTTGCTTCCGGCATGACAGTCTCCCCTTCGACGATGTGCGATCTTTGTCGCGACTTCGGTCAGCGGTTTGGCGGCAGCGCTTCGGCCTGTCCGCCCGGCCACTGCCAAGCCTGGCACCACGACTACTCCATCACCTACGCGCCGCCAAGCCAGTGCACAGCCGGCCGGGCCGGGGCGATGATGCGTGCGGTTGTCATGATGGTGCACAGCCTTGATTGCCGCGAATTATGGTCTGCGGCAAAATCAGCGATTGTGACGTGACGCCCGACAGTGCAGCATGGCCGCTCAAAAGAGCAATAACGAGGAACTTGGGGTGATGTACGATCTGGTGCTGCGTGGCGGCTTGATTGTCGATGGTTCGGGCGATGTGCCCTATGTTGGCGATGTGGCAATTTCGGGCGAGCGCATCGCCGCGGTCGGCGAAGTCGTTGGCACCGGCCAGCGCGAAATCGATGCGCGCCGGCTGATGGTCACGCCCGGCTGGGTCGATATCCACACGCATTATGACGGCCAGATCACCTGGGACTCGCGCGTCACGCCGTCCTCGACGCTAGGCGCGACAACGGTAGTGGTCGGCAATTGCGGTGTCGGCTTTGCGCCGGTGCGGCCGCAAGACCATGACACGCTGATCCGGCTGATGGAGGGCGTCGAGGATATTCCCGGCGCCGCGCTGCACGAAGGCCTGTCGTGGAATTGGGAAAGCTTCGGCGACTATATGGACGCCGTCGAGCGGTTGCCGCACGATATCGACGTCGCGGTGCAGGTGCCGCACGGCGCGCTGCGCGTCTATGTGATGGGCGCACGCGGGGCCAACCGTGATCCGGCGACGCCGCAGGAAAATGCCGCGATGCGGACGCTGACCGCCGATGCCATCCGCGCCGGCGCCATCGGCTTTTCCACGACCCGCACGATGGTCCACCGCACCGCCGATGGCGATCTGACGCCGACCGTCGGTGCAGCACGGGCCGAGATGGAGGCGATTGCCCACGGCCTTGCCGACGCCGGCGCCGGGGTGTTCCAATGGGTGTCCGATTTCCGCGACATGGACGAGGAATTCACGCTCGTGCGCGATCTGACGACGATTTCGGGCCGACCGCTCAGCTTCACGATGGTGCAGGCCGATGTCATCCCCAACCAGTGGCGCGAACTATCGCGACGCCTCGACCAGGCCGTCGCCGATGGGCTGCCGCTCAAGGCGCAGGTGGCCGGGCGTCCGGTTGGCCTTATGCTCGGGCTGCAGGGGTCGGTGCACCCGTTCGTCAGCCGCCCGAGCTATCAGGCGATTGCCGGGCTGCCGCTCGCCGAAAAGGTTGCGGCGCTGAAGGATCCCGAACTGCGCCGCGCGCTGATTGCCGAAGAGCCGGCACCCGACCATCCGTTCGTCAATTCGCTGGCGGGCGCCTATCACAAGATGTTCCCGATCGGCGACCGCGTCGATTACGAGCCGGCGGCGGAAGACAGCATCGCCGCCATCGCCGCGCGGCAGGGCGTCAACCCCGACGAGCTGGTCTATGACGCGCTGCTCGCCGACGAGGGGCACGCCTTCCTGTTCTTCCCGATGCACAATTACACCGAGGGTGACCTCGAAAACGTCCGCCAGATGATCACCAATCCCAACACGCTGGCGGGGCTGTCCGACGGCGGCGCGCATGTCGGCGCGATTTGCGACGTCAGCCTGCCGACCTTCATGCTGACGCACTGGTGCCGCGACCGCAGCCGCGGGCCATTGCTCGACCTGGCGGAGACGGTGCGGCAGCAGACGCTCGATACCGCACGCGCCGTCGGCCTCGATGATCGCGGGCTGCTGGCGCCGGGCTATCTGGCCGACGTCAATCTGATCGATTTCGACCGGCTCGAACTCGGCAAGCCGTACATGGCGTACGACCTGCCGACCGGCGCGCGCCGGCTGATGCAGAACGCCGAGGGCTATGTCGCGACGATCAAGTCGGGGCAGGTCATCTACGCCGACGGCAAGCCCACCGAGGCGCTGCCGGGCAAGCTGGTGCGCGGCCACCAGCGCCAACCGGTCGCGGCCTGAGGCCGGCACATGGACCCGCTGATCATCGAAGTCGCGCTCAACGGCGGCACCCCCAAGAAGCGCAACCCGCATGTGCCGGTGACGCCCGCCGAAATCACTGCGGATGCGCTCGCAACGATGGAGGCCGGTGCCGCCATCGTCCATTCGCATATCGAACGCTTTGAACTGACCGGCGATGCAGCCGTAGAACGCTATCTCGAAGGCTATGCGCCGGTGTTGGCTGCGCGTCCCGATGCAATCATCTGGGGCACCGTTGCGGCGGCCAAGGGCGTCGAGGCGCGCTTCGGCCATTATCGTGGGCTCGCGGCTGCAGGCATGCGGATGGGGGCGTTCGATCCGGGATCGGTCAACCTCGGCAGCGAAGGCCCCGACGGCCTGCCCGGTATGTCGATCGTCTATTCGACATCGTTCGACGAGATTGCCGGACTGGTGGCGCTCGTGGACGAAGCGCGGCTCGGGCCGGCGATTGCTATTTACGAACCCGGCTGGCTGCGCACGACGCTGGCGTATGAAAAGGCCGGGCGGCTGCCGGCGGGCGCCTTCGTCAAACTCTATTTCAACGGTCGCTACAATTTCATCGACGGCAAGCGCAGCAACATCGCCTTCGGGCTGCCGCCGACGCAAACCGCGCTCGATGCCTATCTCGAGCTGCTCGCCGGCTCGAAGTTGCCCTGGGCGGTCGCTGCCATCGGCGACTGCGTTATCGATACCGGCCTCGCGCGCCTCGCCATCGAACGTGGCGGCCATGTCCGTGTCGGGCTCGAGGATTTCGGCGGCGAGCGCACGCCGACAAATGTCGCGCTGGTCGAGGAGGTGGTGGCGCTGGCCAAGGCGGAAACGGGAGGGGTCGACCTGTTCTGCTCGAACGCGGGGGTGATGACCACGGGCGATCCGATGAGCCCGGATGGCGAATGGATGGGCGCGTGGAACGTCAATGTCATGGCGCATGTCCATGCCG
>CALMPZ010000010.1 GCA_937871645.1 uncultured Polymorphobacter sp. | reverse complement strand
GGCATAGTCCATCTGATAGGTCTTCTTGTCGCCCTTCAGATAGCCGCCCGAGCCGACCGCATCGCGGAACGGGCCGTAGAAGGCGCTGGCGTATTTGGCGGCGTACGACATGATCTGGACGTTGGTGAAGCTTTCGCCCTCGAGCGCCGCGCGGATGGCGCCGACGCGGCCGTCCATCATGTCGCTCGGCGCGATGATGTCGGCGCCGGCACGCGCCTGGTTGAGCGACTGGCCGACGAGGATTTCGACGCTTTCATCGTTGAGAATGCGCGACTGCGCGTCGAGCACGCCGTCATGGCCGTGGCTGGTATAGGGGTCGAGCGCGACATCGGTGAGCACGCCAATCTCGGGCACCGCAGCCTTGATCTCGGCAATCGCCCGGCACATCAGATTGTCGGGGTTGAGCGCCTCGCGGCCGTCATCGCTGCGCGCCGACGCCGGCGTGTTGGGGAACAGCGCGAGGCACGGGATACCCAGCGCCGCGGCTTCCTTCGCCGCCGCCGCCAGCAGATCGACCGACAGCCGCTCGACGCCGGGCATCGACGCGATGGGCTCGCGGTTGTCACGCCCGCCGGTGACGAACAGCGGCCAGATCAAATCAGCCGGCGACAGACGGTTTTCGGCGACCATGGCGCGCGACCAGGCGCTCGCGCGGGTGCGACGCAGACGAAGGGCGGGATAGGCTGCATGAGTCATGGCTTCGCCCTAGCGGCTTGGCCGGACTTTGTCATCCTTGCAGCAGCCGTTCGGCAATCGCCTGATAGGCCGGCAGCGACGTCGGATCGAAGTTGAAATTGCCCGCCAGCGGGTGCGAGGCAAAGCGCGCGATGACCATTTCGGCGGTCGGATCGATATAGATCGCCTGCCCATGGATGCCGCGCGCCGAATAGGCGCCGTGGCTGTTGTGCAGCATCCGCCACATATTGCGATAGCTGCCGCCGGGCAGCGTCGCATAGCCGCCGGCCTTGAACGCGTCGCGGTCGCCGCCGCCGGTGATGTCGGCGATGGTCGCGGCGCTGACCAGCTGCCGGCCATGCGCCATGCCGCCATTACGCATCATTTCGCCAAAGCGCGCCTGATCGCGCAGCGCGGCGTTGAGCCCGCCGCCGCCGAACGCCGTGCCGATCGAATCGACCGTCAGATA
>CALMPZ010000009.1 GCA_937871645.1 uncultured Polymorphobacter sp. | reverse complement strand
AGCATGGCCTTTTCCGCCGTGCCGCCGATGCCGATGCCGAGCATGCCCGGCGGGCACCAGCCGGCGCCCATCAGCGGCACGGTGTTGACCACCCAGTCGCGGATCGAGTCGCTGGGGTTGAGCATCGTGAATTTTGATTTGTTCTCGCTGCCGCCACCCTTCGCTGCGACCATGATCTCGACGTGGTCGCCCGGCACCAGTTCGACGTGGACAACGGCGGGCGTGTTGTCGCGGGTGTTCGACCGCGTGAACGCCGGGTCGCTGACCACCGAAGCACGCAGGCGATTTTCGGGGTGCATATAGGCGCGGCGCACGCCTTCATTGACCATTTCTTCAAGCGTCATAGAGGCTTGCCAGCGAACGTTCATACCGACTTTGCAGAACACCACGACAATGCCGGTATCCTGGCAGATCGGCCGGTGACCCTCGGCGCACATGCGGCTGTTGGTCAGGATCTGCGCGATCGCGTCCTTGGCGGCGGGGCCTTCCTCGGCGTCATAGGCGCGGCCCAGCGCGCGAATATAGTCCATCGGGTGGAAATAGCTGATGTATTGCAGCGCGTCGGCGACCGACTCGATGACGTCTTCCTGTTTGATGATGGTCATGGCGCACCTTGTGAAGCGGAATCGGCGCTGTCTTAGACGAGCGAAAAGGCCAAGAACAGGGCCTCCGGCGGGCAGGGCTGAGCCCTGCACCCTATTGTCATTCGCGGGTGGCGAACCGGGCGGCGCTTTAACGCCTTATCCACAGCGATTGAACGCAGCGCGCCAACGCCTTGACCTTGTTCTATTTGCAAAAATTCCTACATCAGAGGCCAATATTACACTTGCGCGTACCCCGGTTTCAGGCACAATCTGTGGGCATAGGGGTGGGGCGACACACAAGCAGTGGTAGCACCGGGAATGTTCCGGCCGGCCGCAGCAACACGTTTCCCGACAGCGTATGAGGTGGGCAGACCAGTCAGGCTGTGGATATCGGGGATGAATGGTCGCGGGCACGATTTGGTGCGTGACGCTGGCCCCCGAAAGGTCCAGCAGCAACGGTTCAGCCCGTAGCGTGGCGACAGATTCTTGACGGGGCGGGGCAGCCCCATGGAGCAAAGACGATGGATTTCAGCAGCACGACCGAAGGCGGCAGCAGCGGCGGTACCGCCGGCGCCCCGCAGGTGACACCCATGACCAGCAGCACGGTGCTCGACTGGGCCTTCCCTGTCGAAGTCGACCGGTCGCGCGACGCGCTGCTCACCGACTTCGGCCGCGAGACGCTCAAGGACCGCTACCTGCTCCCCGGCGAATCGTACCAGGACTTGTTCGCCCGTGTCGCGGCCGCTTACGCCGATGACGCCGAGCACGCGCAGCGGCTGTACGACTACATCTCGCGGCTATGGTTCATGCCTGCCACCCCCGTGCTGTCGAACGGCGGCACTGGTCGCGGCCTGCCGATCAGCTGCTACCTCAACTCGGTGTCGGACAGCCTTGAGGGTATCGTCGGCACCTGGAACGAGAACGTCTGGCTCGCGGCGCGCGGCGGCGGCATCGGCACCTATTGGGGCCATGTCCGCGGCATCGGCGAACCCGTCGGCCTCAACGGCAAGACCAGCGGCATCATCCCGTTCGTGCGCGTCATGGACTCGCTGACGCTGGCGATCTCGCAGGGCTCGCTACGTCGCGGCTCGGCAGCGGTGTATCTCGACGTCAACCACCCCGAGATCGAAGAATTCCTCGAAATTCGAAAGCCTTCGGGCGATTTCAACAGAAAAGCTCTGAACCTCCATCACGGCGTGCTGATCACCGACGCGTTCATGGAAGCGGTGCGCGACGGCACCACCTGGGACCTCGTCAGCCCGAAGTCGGGTGAGCAGCGCCAGACCGTCGATGCACGCGGCCTGTTCACCAAGATCGTCGAAACGCGACTGGCGACCGGCGAGCCGTACATCGTCTTCATCGACCATGTGAACGACCACATGCCCAAGCACCAGCGCGACCTCGGCCTCAAGGTCAGCACGTCGAACCTGTGCTCGGAAATCACGCTGCCGACCGGCACCGACCACCTTGGCAAGGACCGCACCGCGGTGTGCTGCCTGTCGTCGCTCAACCTTGAGATGTGGGATGACTGGTCGGGCGACAAGCGCTTCATCGAGGACGTGATGCGCTTCCTCGACAATGTGCTGACCGACTATATCGACCGCGCCCCGCCCGAAATGGAGCGCGCACGCTACGCCTCGATGCGCGAACGCTCGGTCGGGCTCGGCGTCATGGGCCTCCATAGCTTCTTCCAGGCACGCGGGCTGGCGTTCGAAGGCGCGATGGCAAAGTCGTGGAACATGAAGATCTTCCGCCACATTCGTGCAGCTGTGGATGAAGCATCGATGCAGCTCGCTGTCGAGCGCGGGCCGTGCCCCGACGCCGCCGACATGGGCGTCATGGAACGTTTCAGCTGCAAGATGGCGATCGCACCGACGGCCAGCATCAGCATCATCACCGGCGGCACCTCGGCGTGCATCGAGCCGATCCCGGCGAACATCTACACGCACAAGACGCTGTCGGGCAGCTTCTCGATCAAGAACCCGTTCCTCGAAAAGCTGCTGATCGCCAAGTCGAAGAACTCCGACGCGGTGTGGAACTCGATCCTCGAAATGGGCGGCTCGGTCCAGCACCTCGACTTCCTGACGGCCGACGAGAAGGCAGTGTACCGCACCGCGTTCGAAATCGACCAGCGCTGGCTGCTCGAGCTCGCCGGCGACCGCACGCCGTATATCGACCAGGCGCAGTCGCTCAACCTGTTCATCCCCGCCGATGTCGAAAAGTGGGACCTGCTGATGCTGCACTTCCGCGCCTGGGAACTCGGCATCAAGTCGCTCTACTATCTGCGTTCGAAGTCGATCCAGCGCGCCGGGTTCGCCGGCGGCGTCGAAGCCGACAACACC
>CALMPZ010000008.1 GCA_937871645.1 uncultured Polymorphobacter sp. | reverse complement strand
CACGGTCAAGAACGTCTTTGACCAAAGCTTCGCCGCCAGCATCACCACCGGCGGCCCGGGCGGATCGCTGCGCTATATCATTCCGCGTGAAGCGGACCGGTATTGGGGCCTGACGGCGCGGGTCGGATTCTAAGCGGCCGGCGCGAACGCGAAATTTGCCCTTCGCGAATTTCGCGTTCGCGCCAGACTCGCGTGAATCCCGGCCGGCGGGGCGGCGGCGAACTGCCGCCGAACCCGTCCGACGGCGTGGCTTTGCCACGACGCCCTTACTTCCTTCTCTCTGCTAATTCTCCAACTTTACCCCAAGCCAGAAGGCAGCGCGGGCAAAGCCCGCGCGTCGGACGGGTTCAGCGGCGCACCGCCGCCGCACCGCCGTCCGGGCTGCGCGCGAGTCCGCGCGCAAGGCGGAATTCGCGAATGGCAAATTCCGCCTTGCGTGCGGCCGCGCTGGCCTAGCCGTGACTGGGCTTGATCACCGGGATCAGCAGGTGCACCCACAGCGTCGCCAGCACATAGGCCACCGAACAGATCGCAAACATCGGCCAATAGCCGATGCCATTGGTCAGCGACCAGCCCGACAGCTCGATGATGCCGGCGCCGGTCAGGTTCCCGCACACCGCTCCCAGCGCAATGACGCGCGCCACACGCGGCAGCGGCACGATATCGGCGGTCAGCCCGAAGATGTTGGTCGAAAAGCCCTGGTGCGCGAACAGCGCCAGCCCGATCAGACCGGCGGCAATCCACGGGCTGGAGGTGTACAGCGCCAGCGCCATCGGCATGATCAGCACCGCATAGCACAGCATCGAGGTCTTGCGCGCCGCGTTGACGCTCAGCCCGCGGTCGAGCAGGCGCGGAAACAGCAGCCCCGACGACAGCGCGCCCAATGCCGCCATGCTGAAAATAATGGCAATCGGATAGCCGAGATCGGCCTGTTGCATGCCGAATTGCCGGTGGAAGAAGTCGGGCATCCAGAACAGCACGAACCACCAGACCTGGTCGGTCAGCGCCTTGGCACCGGCAATCGCCCAGCTGCGCCGGTCGGCGAGCAGCACCGACCAGCGCGTTTGCTGCCGCGTCACTTCGGCGCTCGCCGGCTTCTCGACGGGCTTGAGGTTGCGCGTCCCGAGCCACCAGAAAATCAGCCAGACAAAGCCCAGCGCCCCGGTCACCAGAAACGCCGCGCGCCAGCCCCAGATCAGCGCCAGCGGCGGAATCAGCAGCGGTGTCAGGATCGCACCGATGTTGGGCGCGGTGTTAAACAGCCCCAGCCCGAGCGAGCGTTCCTTGAGTGGCAGATAGACCGCGCCGGCCTTGACCGCCGCCGGCGTGCCGACCGATTCGGCCGCCGCGAGTGCGGCACGCGCCACGACGAATTGTTGCACCGTCCCGGCAAACGCATGCGCCATGCCGGCGGCACTCCACACCGCGACACCCAGCCCGAGCGCCCAGCGTACACCGACCTTGTCGACAAACCAGCCGACGAACAGCAGCGCTGCCGCCGCGGCAATCTGGAACACCGAGCCCAGATGCGCGAACTCCTGGTCCGACCAGCCGAATTCAGCCTCGAGCGTTGGCTTGAGCAGCGCCAGCACCTGCCGGTCGACATAGTTGAGCGACACCGCAACGAAGATCAGCGCAACCAGCACGCGGCGCATACCGCGCGTCGAATGCAGTGCAGTATCTGGATGTTCGGCCACGAAATCCCCCCTGTCAGGCGCCACGCGGGATTTGCCCTTCTATGACGCGTGCGAACAGCGTAGCCATGTCGGGCAAACTGTCAAAGTGGGGATTTCATGCTTCGCAAAGCACTTATCGCAGCACTGCTGCTTGGCCAGCCCGTGCTCGCCGCCGCGCCCGGCTATGACGCACGCGTCGCGCGCGTGCTCAAGGCGACGCCGTTGATCGATGGTCACAACGATTGGGCCGAACAGCTCCGTGATCAGTTCGGCGAGAAATGGTGGAATGTCGACCTTACCGCCGATGGCCGTAAATTCGACCGCGCCATGCACACCGATATTCCGCGGCTGCGCGCCGGCATGGTCGGCGGGCAATTCTGGT
Source organism: uncultured Polymorphobacter sp. (assembly GCA_937871645.1). Classification (GTDB taxonomy): domain Bacteria; phylum Pseudomonadota; class Alphaproteobacteria; order Sphingomonadales; family Sphingomonadaceae; genus Polymorphobacter_A. The sequence continues at coordinate 4,880 of CALMPZ010000008.1, read as the reverse complement.
CGGTCTATGTGCCCGCCGAAGTCACCGGCCCGGCGGCAATCAAGGCGACGCTTGAGCAGATCGACATCATCCGCGGTATCGCCGCGCGCTACCCGCAGACCTTCGAAATGGCGGGCACCGCGGCCGATATCCGGCGCATCCACAAGGCCGGCAAGATCGCCTCGCTGCTCGGCGTCGAGGGTGGCAGCCAGATCGACAACAGCCTCGCGGTGCTGCGCCAGTACCAGGCGCTCGGCGTGCGCTACATGACGCTGACGCACGTGCTCCACAACGACTGGGCCGACAGCGCCAACCAGCCGCCATTGCACAACGGCCTGACGCCGTTCGGCCGCGCCGTCATCGCCGAAATGAACCGCATCGGCATGCTCGTCGACTTGAGCCATGTGTCGCCCGCGACGATGAAGGCGGTGCTGGCGACGACCAAGGCGCCGGTGATCTATTCGCATTCGTCGGCGCGCGCGCTCAACAGCCACCCGCGCAATGTCCCCGATGACGTGGTGCCGCTGGTCGCAGCCAACGGCGGCGTCGTCATGATCAACTATTACGCGGTGTTCGTCGATCAGGCGCGTCTCGACTGGCAGACCGCGCGTGCCGCCGAGACGGTGCGGCTCAAGGCCGTGCTGATGGGCGAGCCGCAAGCCAAGGTCGATGCGGCGCTGAAGGACTGGGACAAGGCGCACCCGCGCCCGGTGACCACGCTCGCCACCATCGCCGATCATATCGATCATATCGCAAGGCAAGCCGGCCATGACCATGTCGGGCTCGGCGCCGATTTCGATGGCATTCCCGACACGCCGGTCGGGCTGGAGGGCGTCGAAACCTATCCGGCGCTGATGGCGGAACTGATGCGGCGCGGCTGGAGCGACACCGATGTCGCGAAACTCGCGGGCGGCAACGTGCTGCGTGTCATGGAACGCGCCGAGGCGGTGGCGGCATCGCTACAGGGCACTGCCGTCGAAACGCGGTCGCAGGCCGTGATGGACGCGCCGGCGAAATAGCGGCACCCTGCGCAACGATGCCCGGGCCTGCCGCGCGTGGCGACAGGCCCGAAACCGAAGTTATTGCTGGCTGCCGTCCGCGACACCCTTGTCGACGAACAGCGTTGCAGTGACCTTGCGGGCACCCGAATTGCTGCCCGAACCGGCATCGGGGGCAACGCCCATGCCGTTGCCCGCCAGCACGCGCGCGGGCGACAGGCCGGCTTTTTCCTGCAGGAAGTTGATGACGGTTTCGGCGCGCATCCGGCTCAGCCGCTGGTTGGCCGTCGCGTCGCCAGTCGAATCGGTGAAGCCCATGACCGCGACTTGATAGCCCTTGGTCGCCTTGGCCTTCTGCGCGAACGCCATCAGGTCGGATTTGCCCTGCGCCGAAATCGCCGTGCTGCCCGATGCGAACAGCACATCGGCGCTGGCGAGCTTTTCGTTGGTGCCGAAGTCGTTGAGGCGGTTCTTGTTGGCGAGCGCCTGCGCTTCGGTGGTGGCGACGCCGGCCTGCACGGCTTGTGCTGTCTTGAAGTCACCCGACTTGAAGTCGATCTTCACGGCGGTGAAACCGGTGCCGGCGGCAACAACATCGGCATTGATGCGCAAGCCGGGGATCAGCGCCGTCTGGTCAACGGTGTCCTTGCGGACGTTGAGCGCACCTTCGCTCGACTGGACGCCGGTCGTCGGCGTCAGGTTGATCGTCTGCGTGTTGTTGTTCGCATCGACCACAGTCAGCACGTTGCCGGTATGCGACGTGATCAGCCCGCTGATCTTGCTGGCATCGCCGTCGGCCGCGAAGCCCGGCGTCGCCATCATCATCATCGTCGCGGCGCCCGCGAGCAGCACCTTGTTGAAATTCAGCTTCATTGTCATGCCCATGATTCCTTGCTGGGCGGCATGGAACCCCAATATTCCCACCGCCGCACAATGGTTACGCCTTGGCGGCACATTTGCAAGCAATTTGAGCCATTTCACGCGGACTATTGCATGAACCAGCCGTGGCTGACGACAATCGACTGGCCGGTCAGCGCGTTGGTCGGGAAGCCGGCAAGAAACACCGCAGTCCGCGCGACATCATCGACAGTGGTGAATTCGCCGTCGACAGTATCCTTGAGCATGACAGTCTTGATGACGGCTTCCTCGCTGATGCCGAACGCCTTGGCCTGTTCGGGGATCTGCTTTTCGACCAGCGGCGTGCGCACGAAGCCGGGGCAGATGACATTGGCGCGGACGCCGAATTCGGCGCCTTCCTTGGCGACGACCTTGCACAACCCGATCAGCCCGTGCTTGGCGGTGACATAGGGCGCCTTGAGCTTCGACGCCTCTTTCGAATGCACCGAGCCCATGTAGATGACGCTGCCGCCACGGCCCTGGGCATACATGTGCTTGAGGCAGGCCTTGGTGGTCAGGAAAGCGCCATCGAGGTGGATGGCGAGCAGCTTCTTCCAGTCGCCATAGGCAAAATCGACGATCGGTGCGACGATCTGGATGCCGGCGTTCGACACCAGAATGTCGATGCCGCCGAACTTTGCGGCCACCGCTTCAACGCCGGCGTTGACCTGTGCCTCGTCGGTGACGTTCATCGCGACGCCCATCGCGCGCGTGCCCGTCGGGTCAAATTCAAGCGCGGTGGCGTTCGCCGCATCGATGTTGAGGTCGGCAATCGCCACCTTGGCACCTTCTTGCAGGAACAGCTTGGCGATGTCCTTGCCGATGCCGCTCGCTGCGCCGGTGACCACCGCAACCTTGTCCTGCAACTGTCCCATGTTCGTCCTTTCAAGCTGGGTGAATGGAAATCAGCGCGCGCTGCAGAAGTCGAAGGTCTGGACGCCATTGCTGTCCTGCGGGCGTTCGAAAATCTGCGGCTGCGCCAGCGTCCGGGCGGCATCGGCATAGCCTTGCTGCCAGTGCGCCTCCATCGCGGCGCGCGAAAAATTATAGTCCTTCGATTCGAGCTCGTGCGGCGGTGAGCGGTAAATCAGCTGGACGATGTTGTGCACCGACGGGTCGGCGAGCCGACACAGTTCGGCGGCCTCGGCGCTGCGCTTCAAGTCGTCGGGTAGCTTGTCGAGCAGCGCCTGGACCAGCGCGCGCGCCGTTTGCAGTTCGCGGAAATGGTCGGTGCTGGCGCGCGTGCGGCTCGAGTACTGGATTTCCTTGAGGCGTTCGGCGACCTGCCCGAGGTTGCGCGGGACTACCCCGCGTGCACTCCACAGATCGACCTGGAACGCCAGCGTGTCGTGCAGCGGCAGGTTCGACAGGATCCAGTCGAGCGGCGTGTTCGATACGACGCCGCCGTCCCAATATAACTCGCCGTCGATTTCGACCGCCGGAAACCCCGGCGGCAGCGCGCCGCTGGCCATGATGTGCTCGGCGCGGATGCTGTGCGTGCCGTTGTCGAAATATTCGAAATTGCCGGTACTGATGTTGACCGCGCCGACGCTGAAGCGCATCGCGCCCGCGGCGTTGATGCGGTCGAAATCGACCAGCCGTTGAAGCGTCGCCTTGAGCGCGCTCGTATCATAGAAACTCGTCGCGCCCTCGGCACCCGTCGGCAGCAGCATCGGCGGCGGCAGCCGCGTCGCGAAGAACCCCGGCGCGCCGCCGGTCATCGTGCGCGCCGCGGTCAGCCGGTTGGCCCAGCTGCGCGCCAGATCGCCCTGCCAAAGCGCCAGCCAATAGTCGGCGACGCCGTAGTCGGGCGCCGAGCTGACCTGATCCCAGAATTCACGCAGCTTCTCGATCCGCGCGGCCGGGGCGTTGCCGGCAATGATCGCGCAATTGATCGCGCCGATCGAAATGCCCGCGACCCAGTCGGGCTCGATCTTGCCCTCGTGGAGCGCCTGATAGACGCCGGCCTGATACGCGCCGAGCGCACCGCCACCTTGCAGCAGCAGCGCGACGCGCTCAAACGCCAGCTTGCGGCCGTTGAGCGTCTCGGTACGCGAGAAAACGGCCATGCTGCGGCCTTTCGTCAATGCCAGTTCAGGTTGCGCCAGTTCAGGTTGCAGTGCAGCATAGACCGGTCGCGACAGTTGCGCCACCGCCGATGCGTGGCGCTGCATTTCAAAACCGGCTTCCTTATGAAGTGAACCAACGTCGCTCATCCCGAGCGAAGTCGAGGGACGCGCCAGCGGCCCAGCGCGTCCCTCGACGTCGTTTATCCAGAGCGACGCCGAAGGCGGCGTCGAAGGGCTCGGGATGAGCGGCGTAAGGGACGGCGACTGTTTCTAGTACGCCGCAGCCGGCGCGCTAGTGCGCCGCGACCGGCATCGCCGGCAGCACGCCGTAGCCGCGCAAGCCCAGCGCGATGATTTCGACGGCGAGCGCCGCGAGCAGCAACGCCACGACGCGCAGCAGCACCGCCGAAAAACCGCCGCCGCCGGACTTCTTCTCGCCGCCGATGACCTGCGCCACCCCCAGCATCACCACCAGGTTGGCGATGATGATGGTGGCCAGCCCGCTCCACAGCAATTGCCGGTTGCCGACGCCCATCTGCGTCGAGAAGATGGTGATCGCGACGATCGCCTGCGGCGACGCGAGCAGCGGCACCGCCAGCGGATAGATCGCCATTTCGGGGCCGGCGCGGTGGGCGTCCTGCGCGCTGTCATGGCTTTCGCCGAGCACCAGCCCGATCGCGAACAACAGCAGGATCAACCCGCCCGCGACTTCGAGCGCGAAGATCGAGACATGGAAAAAATGCAGGATGTTCGGCCCGAACGCGACGAAAATCGACAGCACTACCGCCTGGATCATCACCGACTTGAGCGCCACGCCGCGACGTTCCTTGAGCGTCAGATGCCCGGCCTCGGCAGCGAAATAAGCCGCCGCCTTGGTCGCGAACGCGACGATCGACAGGATGATGACAATTTCCGGATAGCTCGAAAGCACGACAAT
>CALMPZ010000007.1 GCA_937871645.1 uncultured Polymorphobacter sp. | reverse complement strand
CCCGACAAGGCGGCGGGCCGCAAGATCGCGACGCCGGCGGAAGCCGCACGCATCCTCGGCCTGCCCAACTGACTGCGAACTGAAGGAAGCATCATGTACGATATTCTGGTCAAGAACGGCACCATCGTCGACGGCACCGGCGCACCGCGCTTCCGCGGCAATGTCGCGATTTCTGGCGGCAAGGTCGTCGAGGTCGGCGACGTGTCGGGTGCGGCCAAGCGCACCATCGACGCCGACGGCTGCGTCGTCACGCCGGGCTTCGTCGACATCCACACGCATTATGACGGCCAGGTGTGCTGGGACAATGTGCTGGCGCCGTCGTCGATCAACGGCGTCACCTCGGCCGCGATGGGCAATTGCGGTGTCGGCTTCGCACCGGCGCGCGTCGACAAGCATGACTGGCTGATCCAGCTGCTCGAAGGCGTCGAGGACATTCCCGGCACGGCGCTCGCCGAAGGGCTGACGTGGAACTGGGAGAGCTTCCCCGAATATCTCGATGCGCTGGCGGCACGGTCGTACACGATGGATATCGGCACGCATGTCCCGCACGCGGCGCTGCGCGCGTTCGTCATGGGCGACCGTGGCGGCGACCATCTGGCGGTGCCGAGCGACGACGAAATCGCCAGGATGGCGCGGCTGACGGTCGAGGGGATGGACGCCGGCGCGCTGGGTTTCTCGACGTCGCGCACCCATGCGCACCGCAGCCGCGACGGCGTCAACATCGGCACGCTGACTGCGGGCGACCCCGAACTGCTCGGCATCGCGGCGGCCATGCGCCAGCGCGGCAAAGGTGTCATCCAGCTGATTTCGGACGCCTACCTGACCGCCGATGACGATTTTGCCGCCGCCGAACTGGCGTTGATCCGCCGGCTCGCCGAAACCAGCGGGCGTCGGCTGTCATTCACCGTCCAGCAAACAGACGATTCGCCCGAACGTTGGCGCAGCATCTACAGCGAAATTGACGCGATGGTCGCCGATGGTCTGTCGGTCAGCGCGCAGGTCGCGCCGCGGCCGATCGGCGCGATCCTGTCGTTCGCATCGACGACCAATCCGTTCATCGCGACACCGACCTATCGCCACATTGCCGGCACCAGCGCGAATGTCGCCGAGCGGTTGGCTGCACTCGCCGATCCGGCGGTGCGCGCGGCGATCCTTGCCGAGCATGCCGACTTCCGGCCGACCGAAGGCTTCATCGCTATCCTGACCTGGGGCTTCAAGCGTATGTTCCGGATCAGCGATCCGGTCGATTATGAGCCGCAGGAAAGCCAGTCGCTGGCCGCCGAAGCCGCGCGTGCCGGCGCCGACCCGGCGGCTTACGTCTATGACACGCTGATGGAGGAGGGCGGCCAGCGGCTGCTCTACATGCCGCTGATCAACTATGCGCACGGCAATCTCGATGATGTCCACAGCATGATGACCGGCAAGCACGTGCTGTACGGCTTGTCCGACGGCGGCGCGCATTGCGGCACGATCTGCGACGGAAGCTTCCCGACGACGACGGTGGCGCTATGGTCGAAGGGCAACAAGTCGGGCCGCTCGGCGTCGCTCGAAAGCCTCGTCCACGGCTATACGCAGCGCAATGCGGCGCATGTCGGCTGGCATGACCGTGGCGTGCTTAAGCCCGGCTATCTCGCCGATCTCAACGTCATCGCGCTCGACGAACTGTCGCTCAGCCCGCCCGAAATCGTCCAGGATCTGCCCGCCGGTGGCACCCGTCTGCTGCAAAAGCCGCATGGCTATCGCTGGACGCTCAAGTCGGGCGTGCCGACGTTCGAGAACGGCGTCTGGACGGGGCAGACCCCCGGCGGCCTGTTGCGCGGCGAGCAGCAACGCGGCTGACGCCCAAGGCTTGGCGGTCCGCGCGGGGCGTCGTCAATTGGCCGTCAACGCTGTCGCACCGGTAGGTTTCCGTTTGCGTTAACCTGTGAACTGTGCATCAATCTCCGCGACCGATGCCGTGCGGCCAAAGCGCGTCAGCGCCCGCCTGCGGAGCTCGGTAAGCTATCTGGGGAGAGAGCATGAACGTCATGGCCAAAGAACTGTCTGCCGTGCGCAAATCGGTGCTGCCGCAGGGTGGCGACACCTGGGCAACAATCGCCAATCGTGAACTGCCCGGCACCGCCGAAAGCGACGCGGTGTCGATGCTGCAGAGCTGGAACCTGCATGTGTTCATGCGCGCAGCGGGCGGCGTCGGGCGGATGCGCGGCGACAATCCGATCCTGCCGAGCGATGTTATCTTCATCGAGCCGCCGAAGGCCTGAACATGGCCGGCGCCACGATCAACGAAGTCCATGTCGTTGCCGCGCATGACGGCGAAGCCGAACTGCGCATTACGCTGGACTTCGGCAACGGCGGCCAGTCGGTGGTGACGCTAGACGAATTCGCGACCCGGGCGCTGATGACATCAAGCGGGGCTACCAGCGCCGAGCAATTGATCGGTGTCGACTGGGCGCACGTCCGTGATGCGCTGATTGCCGCGTCGGGCCGCTTTGACGCGGCTGCAGCCTGAACAAAAATCGCACGCATTGAATGCAAGGGGAGAGTTGAAAATGTACGATCTGGTCATCCGCAACGGGCGCATCGTCGACGGTTCGGGGTTGCCCGCCTATAGTGCCGATATCGCCGTCAACGGCGACCGCATCGCGCGCATCGGCCACATTGCTGCTGCCGGTCGCCGCGAGATCGACGCCACCGGCAAGATCGTCGCCCCCGGCTTCATCGATCCGCACACGCACTTCGATGCACAACTGCTGTGGGACGGCTATGCCAAGCCGGCGCTGTCGCACGGCATCACCACGGTGGTGGCGGGCAATTGCTCGCTGTCGCTGGCGCCGCTCAAAGCCGAGCACCGGATGAAGCTGGTCGGCATGTTCAACCAGATCGAGGAAATGCCCTTGAAAGCCTTCCGCGAAGGCGTGGTCTGGGATTGGGAGAGCTTCGGCGACTATCTGGCGCGCATCCGCAAGGGGCTGGCGATCAATGTCGGCCAGCTTGTCGGACACAGCGTCATTCGGCTGTGGGTGATGGGTGACGCGGCGATGGAACGCACTGCCAACCCACAGGAAATTTCCGCGATGCAGGCGCTGCTGCGCGAATGCCTCGACGCCGGCGCCATCGGGCTCTCGACGAGCTATGTCGACATGGACGAGACGCTGAAGCCGGTGCCGAGCCGCTATGCCGACGCCGATGAAGTCGATGCGCTTGCCAGCGTGCTTAGCGAATATGGCCGCGTGCTGCAGATCGTGCCCGAATTCTATGATCCCGACCTCACCATCGCGCGGCTCGACCAGCTTGCCGAACTGTCGTTGAAGCACAGCATCCCGACGACCTTCTCGCCGCTGTTTGTCAGCGCCGACAATGCCAAGGCCGTGGCGCGGGTGATGGCGCGCGTCGATGAGCAGTTCTCACGCGGTGCGCGGGTGTGGCCGCAGGTGCAGACGCGGCCGATCGACATCAGCTTCAGCTTCGCAGTGCCGAGCCTGATCTTCATCCGCTTCCCCGGCTGGTACAATGTCATGCGCTTCGGCACGCTCGACGAGATCATCGCCGCTTTCAGCGAACCCGAAAGTCGCGCCAAGCTGATCGCCGAAGCGACGCCGATGATGGGTCTGTGGTCGTTCCTGCGGCTGCGTCAGGTGGCGAGTGCGGCGAACCAGCCGCTGGTTGGCAAGACGCTTGTTGAGATCAGCCAGTTGCGCGGTGTCACGCCGCTCGAAGCGATGATCGACCTGTCGATCGAGGAAAAGCTCGACGCGCATTTCCTTGCCGAAGGCATGGGGCATAACCAGGACGCCGAAGTCGGCGGGCTGCTGCGTCATCCGCGTGTTCATATCGGCGCCAGCGACGGCGGCGCACACATCCTGTCGTTCTCGACCTATGGCGACACCGGTTATCTGTTCGGGCATTTCGTGCGCGATGCCGGCATGCTGACCGTCGAGGAAGCGGTAAAGAAGATCACCTCCGACACCGCCGCCATCTGGGGTATCCCCGACCGCGGGCTGCTGCAGGCCGGGCAGATTGCCGACATCGTGGTGTTCGAT
>CALMPZ010000006.1 GCA_937871645.1 uncultured Polymorphobacter sp. | reverse complement strand
TGGTGACGGCGTGGCGGAAGACCTCGCGGCCCTTCATGCGCAGCTTGCCGACGGTGCCCGTCGACCCCGGTCCGCCATCGACATAGAGCAGGCTGTTGTGGCGGCCGTCCGAATGCAGCCGGTGCGCCAATATACCACGGTCGGCCGAAGTGCCGGTGCCAGTCTCGGCACGCAGCACGACCGCGCCCGCACCGTCACCGAACAGCACGCAGGTCGTGCGGTCTTCCCAGTCGAGCAGCCGGCTGAAGGTTTCGGCGCCGATGACCAGCGCGGTGTTGGCGGCGCCGGTGACGATCATCGCATCGGCAACGCTGAGCGCATAGAGGAAGCCCGAGCACACCGCCGCGACATCGAAGGCCACGCCGTCGACCATGCCGAGCTTGTGCTGGATGACCGTCGCGCATGACGGGAAGGTCTGGTCGGGTGTCGCGGTGGCGACGATGATGAGGTCGACTTCGGCGGCGGTGATGCCCGCCGCGGTCAGTGCGCGCTGTGCCGCCGCGGTGCCGAGATCCGAGGTGAATTCATCGGCGGCAGCAATGTGGCGCTTGGCGATGCCGGTGCGTTCGACGATCCAGGCATCCGAGGTATCGACGCGCGCCGCGAGTTCCTCGTTCGACAGGATGGTCGCCGGCAGATAACTGCCGGTGCCGATGATGCAGGCGCGGCGCACGGTCATACTTCACCCGTCGGCAGGTCGTCGCCGGCTTCGCCTTCCGGGGTCAGTACCGGGCGGTGTGCGCGGAAGTTTTCAAGGTCATCCGAAATGCGGCGCGCGATATCGCCGACAATGAGGTCGTGCGCGACGCCGATGGCATTGGCGAAACCGCGCGCCGTGGCGCTGCCATGGCTTTTGACCACCAGCCCGTTGAGGCCGAGGAACACCGCACCGTTGTGCGTGTCGGGGTCGATATGGCCGCGCAGTGCCCGCAGCGCGCCGCGCGAAAACAGATAGCCGAGCTTGGTCAGCCACGAGGTGCGGAACGCATCCGCCAGCAGCCCGGTGACCAGCCGCGCCGTGCCTTCGATCGATTTCAGCGCGATGTTGCCCGAAAAGCCGTCGGTCACCACGACATCGACATCGCCCTTGCCGATACCGTCGCCTTCGACAAAGCCTTCGAAGCTCATCGGCAGCTCGACACCGCGCAGCAATGCGGCGGCGTCCTTCAATTCGTCGGTACCCTTGAGCTCCTCGACGCCGATGTTGAGCAATGCAACGCGCGGGCGCGGCAGCGCCAGCACGGTGCGCGCGAACGCCGCGCCCATCACCGCAAACTGCACGAGGTTTTCGGCGTCGCATTCGGTGTTCGCGCCGAGATCGAGCATCACCATGTCGGCCTTCGACGTCGGCAGCAACGCCGCCAGCGCCGGGCGGTCGATGCCCTCCATCGTCCGCAAGGTGAGCTTGGCCATCGCCATCAGCGCGCCGGTGTTGCCCGCCGACACGGTGGCATCGGCTTCGCCGGCCTTGACCGCCGAAATCGCCAGACCCATCGAGGTCTCGCGGCCACGGCGGATGACCTGGCTCGGCTTGTCGGTGCCGAGCACCTGCTGGTCGGTATGGACGATGACGCTGTCGGCGGCGATGCGCGGCGCCTTGGCCAGCGCGGCGCGAATGGCCGCCTCCGGGCCGTACAGCCGGAAGCGCAGCTTCGGATAGCGTTCGCGCGCGATTTCGGCGGCGGCAATGACCAGCGACAGGCCGGTATCGCCGCCCATCACATCAAGCGCGATGACGGGATTGGCTGTGCTCATCGGGCAGCGGCCATTACAGTCTTGGGAATTGCATCAAAGCGGCCCTGCGGCGTCGCGGTCATGTGCGCGCGTGCCCGGGCTGCTGCTGCGATCAGGCCTTGCTCTCGACGACTTCGCGGCCGTTATAATGGCCGCAAGCACCGCACATGTTGTGCGGCATCTTGAGTTCACCGCAGTTCGGGCATTCCTGGAATGCCGACGCGGTAAGCGCGTGGTGGCTGCGACGCATGTTGCGGCGCGAGGGCGAAGTCTTGCGTTTCGGAACGGCCATGCGGCACCTGTCTTCTTTGTCTGGTATGAAACCGGCAGGCGACGGACAAGCGCCATCGCTGCGACTCCAAGGGTATGTCGAGCGCGGCAACATAGTGATTTCGGCCCGGCTTGCAAGCCAAAGCTTGTGCCGCTGCCGGAATCATCGGCCACGCGGTTTGTGGCGGCGCTTGCGCTGCCGCCCAAGCTGCGCCACCTAGGACGCCATATCATTCGACCATATTTTGGGGGGAGACAAATCGATGCCCATGCAAACCACCTTGCTGACCGCCGGCCTGCTCGGGCTGATCTTCATCGCGCTGAGCGTCCGCGTCATCAAGGTGCGCGGCTCGACCAAGGTCATGCTCGGCGACGGCGGCGACCAGACCTTGCTCAGCCGCATCCGCAGCCACGCCAACTTCGCCGAATATGTGCCGATCCTGCTGATCCTGCTCGGGCTGGTCGAATATATCAACGGCGCCAACACGCTGGTGCAGGCCGCCGGTGCCACCATCGTCGTCGCGCGGCTGTGCCACGCCATCGGCATGGCGCGCCCGGCGCCGAACCTGTTCCGCGTCATCGGCATGGTCGGCACCTTCGTGCCGCTGGTGGCGCTGTCGGCCTGGGCGGTCTATCTGGCGATCTAGGCCCCTACGCCAACGCCGCGTCCGCGACATAGGCGTTGGTCTGACGCTCGGTGCCGAATGTCGACATCGGGCCATGGCCGGGCACGAACGCCGTCGCATTGCCCAGCGGCCATAGCCGCGAGGTGATCGAATTGATCAGCTGGTTGTAATCGCCCTTGGGAAAATCGGTGCGGCCGATCGAGCCCTGGAACAGCACGTCACCCACCATCGCCAGATTCGACGGCGCATGGTGGAAAATCACATGGCCGGGCGTGTGGCCCGGGCAGTGATAGACGTCGAGCACCAGCTCGCCCACCGTCACCTGATCGCCATCAACCAGCCAGCGGTCGGGCGTGAACGCCGTCGCGCCGGCAAGGCCGTATTTCGCGCCGGTGCCGGGGGCCTGGTCGATCCAGAATTTGTCATCCTGATGCGGCCCCTCGATCGGCACGCCAAGCTGTTCGGCGAGCACGCCGGTCAACCCGCAATGATCGATATGCCCGTGCGTGACGAGCAGCTTCTCGATGGTCACGCCATGCTGCGCCGCCACCGCCATCAGCTTTTCAAGGTCACCACCGGGGTCGACAAACGCCCCGCGCATGGTTTTCGTGCACCAGAACAATGTGCAGTTCTGCTGGAGCGCCGTCACCGGAACGATGACCGCCTGGAGCGGGGGCTTGCTTGTCATGCCGCACAGATGGGGGTGCGGGGTCGAACCTGTCAACCGTTTGCCGCGCGCTTTTGCGGTACGCGCAAACATGGCATAGTCTTGGCGTGGTCACTATCAATACCGACACCGACGCGCAGACGGACGATACGGCGGCGGCACAAGGCGCGGCGCCCGCGTATCGCTATGCGGCCTTCATGAGCTACAGCCACCGCGACCGCCGCGCGGCCGAACGGCTGCACAGCTTCCTCGAATCCTATCGCATCCCGCGCGATCTTGTCGGCCGCATCACCCCGCGCGGCGTGGTTCCCGAACGGTTGCGCCCGATCTTCCGCGACCGTGAAGATCTGGCGGCGGCGCACGACCTGAGCATCGAAATCGACACGGCGCTGATGGAATCGCACAGCCTGATCGTGCTGTGTTCGCCGCACGCAGCGGTTTCGCGCTGGGCCAATATCGAAGTCGAACGCTTCAAGGCGCTGCGCGGCGATTCGCGGGTCTTTGCCGCCATCCTGAGCGGCGAGCCTTTTGCCAGCGATCATCCGGCGCGCATTGCCGACGAATGTTTCCCGCCGGCGCTGCGCAGCCGCCAGACCGCCGATGGCCCGGTCCGCATCGAGCCGGTAGGCGCCGATCTGCGCCGCGAAGGCGACGGCCTGCACGCCGGCCGGCTCAAGCTGATCGCCGGCATCATCGGCGTGCCGCTAGACCAGCTGCTGCACCGCGACGCGCGCCGGCGCCACCGTCGCACGCTGGCGCTGGTGATCGCGCTACTGCTCGGTCTGGCGCTGACCAGCGGGCTGGCGCTATTCGCGCTTCGCGCCCGCGACGAAGCCGTGCGCCAGCGCGCCGAGGCCGAGGGACTGATCGAATTCATGCTC
>CALMPZ010000005.1 GCA_937871645.1 uncultured Polymorphobacter sp. | reverse complement strand
AGCAGGCTGCGTGTCGCACCCGACGGCAGGGGCGATGGGGTACCACTACTTCAACGCCGAGCTCATGGCCGACAACGCCGTCGACGCCCTCGAGCCCGAGGTCCTGGTCCACGCCCCGGCGGCCGATGGCGCGCTGCGGCTGGCCTTCGACGATGGCAGCAGCCGTGCTATTCACGCCGGCGAGGTGTTCCAGCTGTGAAAGGGCGCCAAAATGCTGCTGGCCATTGACGTAGGCAACACCAATGTCGTGTTCGCGCTGGTGGAGGGGGATACCATCCGCTGGCGCTGGCGCGTCGCCACCGATCACAACCGCACCGCCGACGAATATGCCGTGCTGCTCAACCAGCTGATGGCGTTGGAAGGCGTCGAGCGCGCCCATATTTCGGGCGCGATCATCGCCACCGTGGTGCCGCCGACGCTGTTCAACCTGCAACACCTGTGCCGCAAATACTTCGATGTCGAGCCGCTGATCGTCGGGGCCAATGGCATCGACTATGGCATCGCGATCAACATGCCCAACCCTGCCGAAGTTGGCGCCGACCGCATCGTCAATGCCGTCGCCGCGCACGCCAGCACACCGGGCGACCTGATCATCGTCGACTTCGGGACCGCGACGACGTTCGACATCGTCGCCGGCGATCCGGTGACGGGCGCGGGCAGCTATGAAGGCGGTGTCATCGCGCCGGGTATCAATTTGTCGATGGATGCCTTATATATGGCTGCAGCGAAGCTGCCGCGCATCGCCGTCGAACCGCCGACCACCGGCAGCAACAACGCCAGCGTCATCGGCAAGAACACGGTCCATGCGATGCAATCGGGCGTCTTCTGGGGCTATGTCGGGCTGATCGAAGGGCTGACCAATCGCATCAAGGCTGAAGTCGGCCGGCCGATGACCGTCATTGGCACCGGCGGACTGGCAACACTGTTCAACCGCCACACCGACGCCATCGACAGCGTCGACGGCGACCTCACCATTCGCGGTCTCATCCGCATCAACGCACTTAACGCAATAACCTGATCAGAACTGGCAAGCGACTAAAATGAAATCGAAAAAGCAATTCCCCGGCGACGAGCTGGTCTTCCTGCCCTTGGGCGGATCCGGCGAAATCGGCATGAACGTCAACCTGTATGGCTGCCGTGGCAAATGGGTGATGGTTGACCTCGGCATGACGTTTGCCGACCCCAACTATCCGGGCGTCGACCTCGTACTCCCCGACCTGGCGTTCATCGAGGAGCGCCGCAAGGACCTGCTCGGCGTCGTGCTGACGCATGGCCATGAGGACCATATCGGCGCGATTCCGTATCTGGCGCTCGACCTCGGCGTGCCGTTGTATGCGACGCCGTTCACCGCCGGCCTCATCCGCCGCAAGCTCGAAGAGGAAGGCATCGAGAAAGAGGTCAAGCTCAACATCATCCCGATGGGCGGGACGCTGACGCTCGGCGACTTCACCTTCAAATACGCCGCGCTGGCGCATTCGATACCCGAAGGCAATGCGCTGATCATCGACACGCCCTATGGACGCATCTTCCACACCGGCGACTGGAAGCTCGACGAAAATCCGCAGCTCGGCACGCCGTCGACACCGCAGCAGCTGCGCGAAATCGGCGACAGTGGCGTGTTGGCGATGATTGGCGACTCCACCAACGTCTTCAACACCCAGGCCAGCGGCTCCGAAGAAGGCGTGCGCGTCGGCCTCGATGCGGTTATCGCGGCACGCGGCAAGGGGCGGGTGCTCGTCACCACCTTCGCGTCGAACGCGGCGCGGCTGCACACGCTTGGCCAGGTTGCCATCGATACCGGCCGGCATCTGTGCCTCGTCGGTCGTTCGATGGAACGCATCACGCAGGTCGCCAAGGCGGCTGGCTATCTCAAGGACATGCCACCGCTGCTCAGCTTCGAACAGGCTGCCAAGATGGACCCGTCGAAGCTGCTGATCGTCTGCACCGGCGCGCAGGGCGAACCCGCCGCAGCACTCAGCCGCATCGCCGAAGGCACGCATTCGCAGCTCAAGCTCGAACGCGGCGACCTCGTCGTCTATTCGTCGAAGCAGATCCCCGGCAATGAACTCGCCATCGGCCGCGTGCAGAATTTGCTCGCGACGCGCGGCATCGAAGTCATCACCGAGAAGGAAGCGCACGTCCACGTGTCGGGCCATCCCGGCCAACCCGAGCTGCAATCGATGTACAGCTGGATTCGCCCGCAGATCGCGATTCCGGTCCATGGCGAGCGCCGCCACATGGAAGCGCACGCCAAGCTGGCGCTCGAAGCCGGCGTGCCGCGCGCGATGGTGCCGATGAACGGCACCGCGATCCGTCTCGCGCCCGATGGCCCCAAGCTGCTCAGCCACGAAAAGGTCGGGCGCCTGGTGCTCGACGGCGATGTCATCGTGCCCGCCGACGGCGAAACCATGCTGGCGCGGCGCCGGATGATGCACAGCGGCTATCTGTCGGCAACGCTCATCCTCGATGCCAAGGGCAAGCTCGCGGCGCCGCCGTCGATCATCGCGCAGGGCGTGCCGGTCGAAGAAGACCGCGCCGACTTCCTGAAGGAATGTGGCGAGGCCGCAGGCAAGGCCGCCCATGCTGGCAACCCGCACCACGCCGCAAAGTTCGAAGACGCCATCCGCATCGCCGTGCGACGCGTCGCGCGCGAATGGACCGGCAAGAAGCCCGTTACCGACGTGCAGATCGTCCGGGTCTGAGCCATGTCGATCGCCGCCAGCATCGCGATCTGGTTCCTGTTCTTTACGCTGTCGCTGTTCCTGGTGCTGCCGTTCGGCAACAAGACTGCGGAGGAATCAGGCATTGAACGGCCGGCGGGGTCAGCCGAAAGCGCCCCCGTTAACCCGCGCATGTGGCAGAAGCTCGGCGCGGCGCTGGTGCTGGCGACGGTGATTTTCATCGCCTATTACGCCAACTATGTGAACGGCTGGATTTCGATCAACGATATCCCCGGTTGGGAAAATCGCGGGCCGAAGGCGCGGCAGGATTAAGAGCCTCCGGCGGGCAGGCCTGAGGCCTGCACCCGATTGTTTGGCGCTCTTCAAATG
>CALMPZ010000004.1 GCA_937871645.1 uncultured Polymorphobacter sp. | reverse complement strand
TGCGCGGCGGTCTGCACGGTCATGAAACCGCCCATGCTGTGGCCGGCGATGACGATGCGCTTGGGGTCGATGCGATACTTGGCGGCATTGGCGGGGTCGCGCGCCCAGTCGAGCACGGCCTGCGTGTCGGCAATCGCGTTGTGGATGCTGAACGCACCCTGGCTGCCCCACGCCCCACGATAGTGGAACAGGATGACGTTCCAGCCGGCACGGCGCGCCGCCTGCGCGACGTCACCGTTCTGCTCGTTGCCGGGGAAGCCGTGGAGCAGCAGCATCGTCGGATGTGGGCCCTTGCCCTCGGCGAGGTAGATGCGGCCGTTCATGTTGGCACCGTGGCTGGCAATCAGCAGCGGCATCAGATCGGCGGGATATGCGGTGTTCATCGGCGGATCCGTGACCAATGCCGCCGGCACCGCGAGGACGGGTGTGGCGAGCAGGAGTGCGGCTATCAGGCGAAACATGGCAGTCCTCACTAACCCCTCCCTTTCAAGGGAGGGGCGACTCGCGGCACGCGAGCGGGGGTGGGTGCTGCCCGCCGCGCGTCCATCAATTCGCTCGGGGAGAAAGCACCCACCCCCGCTCAGCTTCGCTGAGTCGCCCCTCCCCTGAAGGGGAGGGGTTCAGACTACAAGACGCGAACGCGTTCTTCGACTTCGAACGTCTCGATGAAGTCACCTGCCTTGACGTCGCTCGAGCCTTCGAGCGTGATGCCGCACTCAAGGCCCGACTTGACCTCGGCAACGTCATCCTTGAAGCGCCGCAGCGAGGCGATCGAGCCGTTGTAGATGATGACATCGTCGCGCATGACGCGGGCGCGCAGCGCCTTGCGGATGACGCCTTCGGTGACGCGGATACCGGCTGCCTTGCCGGTCTTGCCGGCCTGGAAGACGTCGAGCACCTGGGCACGACCGACGACATTTTCGAGCATTTCGGGCCCGAGCTGGCCGGCGAGCGCCAGCTTGAGCTCGTCGATCAGGTCGTAGATGACGTCGTAGTACTTCAGTGCCACACCGTCGCGCTGCGCGAATTCACGCGCCTTGGCATTGGCGCGGACGCCGAAGCCGATGATCGGCGCCTTTGACGCCGCCGCGAGGTTGACGTCGCTTTCGGTGATGCCGCCGACGCCCGAATGCAGCACGCGCACCTTGATCAGGTCGGTCGAGATCTTGTTGACCGCGCTGACAATGGCTTCGACCGAACCCTGAACATCGCCCTTGACGATCATCGGGTATTCCATCGCCTTCGCCGACTTCAGCGCCATGAACATCGATGCCAGATCGGCCGGCGCACTGACGGTGCGCTTGGCGGTTTCCAGACCGGCACGGTAGCTCGCGACTTCGCGGGCCCGCGCTTCGTTTTCGACCACCATGAACGGGTCACCGGCACGCGGCACTCCCGACAGGCCGAGGATTTCGACCGGCAGCGACGGGCCAGCAGTCTTTACCTGCACGCCCTTGTCGTTGAGCATGGCGCGGACCTTGCCCCACTCGGCGCCGACGACGAACACGTCACCGACCTTTAGCGTGCCGCGTTGCACCAGCACCGTCGCCAGCGGACCACGGCCCTTGTCGAGCTTGGCTTCGATGACGCTGCCTTCGGCGGCACGCGCCGGGTTGGCCTTCAACTCAAGGATTTCGGCCTGCAGCAGGATCTTGTCGATCAGCTCGTCGAGCCCGGTCTTCTTGACCGCCGAGACTTCGACGTCCTGGACTTCACCGCCCATTTCTTCGACCTGCACGTCATATTGCAGCAGCGCCTGACGGATGCGGCCCGCGTCGGCGCCGGCCTTGTCCATCTTGTTGATCGCGACGATCATCGGCACGCCGGCGGCCTTGGTGTGGTTGATGGCCTCGATGGTCTGCGGCATGATGCCGTCATCCCACGCGACGACGACGATGACGATGTCGGTGACCTTGGCACCGCGGCCGCGCATTTCCGTGAACGCTTCATGGCCCGGCGTATCGAGAAAGGTCACGGCTTCGCCGCCCGGCAAGGTCACCTGATAGGCGCCGATATGCTGGGTGATGCCGCCGGCTTCGCCCTTGACGACGTCGGTACCGCGCAGTGCATCGAGCAGGCTGGTCTTGCCGTGGTCGACATGGCCCATGATGGTGACGACCGGCGGGCGCTTGACGAGCGTTGCCGGATCATCGGCTTCGCCGACCATGCCGACTTCGACGTCGGCGTCGGACACGCGGACGATGTTGTGGCCGAATTCGCTGATCACCAGTTCGGCGGTGTCCTGATCGAGTTCGGTTTCATACGACGAACCCGGCATGTCGAGCTTCGACAGCAGCCGCACGATGTCGCTGGCGCGTTCGGCCATGCGGTTCGCGAGTTCCTGCACGGTGATCGATTCGGGGACGGTGACGTCGCGGACCTGCTTGGCCTGCTTGCCGCCCTGGTGCGCGCGCTTGTCCTTTTCGCGTGAACGGCGCAGCGCCGCCAGACTGCGGACACGGACGCTGTCATCGTCGGTCAGCGCGCGCGTCACCGTCAGCTTGCCGCCACGGCGTTCTTCGCTGCGCGGGCGCGTCGGCGCCCCGCGACGGCGGCCGGCTTCGTCGTCGTCGATGATCGGCGTCACGGCACCGATGATGCGGACACCCTTGACCTCTTCCTCGGCGGGCTTGGGGGTCGGACGCGTCGCGAGTTCTTCCTCGACGCGCTTCTTTTCCTCGAGCCGCAGCTTTTCGGCCTCGGCGGCTTCGGCGCGCTCCTGGTCTTCACGGATGCGGGCTTCCTCGAGCGCGCGCATGCGGTCTTCTTCGGCCTGGCGCATCATCGCGGCGACGCGTTCCTGCGG
>CALMPZ010000003.1 GCA_937871645.1 uncultured Polymorphobacter sp. | reverse complement strand
AGCTGGGTGCGTCCGGAGATGGCGGAACGCCCGGCGTGCGGC
Organism: uncultured Polymorphobacter sp.; assembly: GCA_937871645.1. Taxonomy (GTDB): domain Bacteria; phylum Pseudomonadota; class Alphaproteobacteria; order Sphingomonadales; family Sphingomonadaceae; genus Polymorphobacter_A. The sequence goes on along the minus strand of CALMPZ010000003.1, from coordinate 1,413 downwards.
TGACGCAATCGCGCGAAATGGCGAGCCAGTTGCCGCGCAAGGTGCAGATCACCTACATCGACACTAACCGCGAGTACGACAAAGGCACCGGCCCCGGTGCCGAGCGGCTCAATACCGACGCGGTGAATGTCCAGGCACTCGACATGCCCATCGTGCTGAATGCCGGCGAAGCGGCCGGCATCGAGGAAACCCTGCTTTACCTTTACTGGCTGGAACGGGTCGATGTCGCATTCATCCTTCCGCCCACCTATGCCGCGCTGGAAGTCGCAGATATCATCACGATTGTCGATGGTGCCGCCACCTACCTGCTGCGCCTGACGGAAATCAATTACCTGGCCGACGGGCGGCTTGAGTGCAAGGCGAAATATAACAATCCGGCTATTTACAGCCCGACCGCAGTCGGCCAGGAAGGGCAAAGCACCGGCCAGGTATTGAGCTACGCCGGACCGACCATCATGCGCCTGCTCGACATGCCTTGCGTCGATTCGACGACGATGAATGTGCCGGGCATGTTGTCCGTGGCCTGCGGCAGCTATACCGGCTGGACGGGCGGCACCATTTACGAGTCGGACGATTCCGGTCAATCATGGACCGGCGTGCAGGGGTTCTCCGCGCCGGGCAGCATCTTCGGTTATGCGAACAATGCGCTGGCCGCTGGTGCGACGCATATTATCGACACGGCAAACAGCATCAACGTTCGGATATATTCCGGGGCGCTTTCCAGCGTCACCGAACTGGCAATGTTCAACGGGTCCAACCACTTCGCCATCGGGCTTAATGGGCGCTGGGAGATCATCGCCGCGCGCACGGCAACGGCTGAATCGGATGGCACCTACACCCTGCGCAACCTGATGCGCGGGCGTTTCGGCACCGAACAATATATCGGCACGCATGCCGTCTTCGACCAGGTGGTGCTGCTCGATCCGGCTGCCGTCCGCTTTATCGGCATGGATGTGGCGGCGATCAACCAGGCCCGTCTGTGGCGCGGGGTGACGCGCGGGCAGCTTATTGATTCGGCAGCGTCCGAATCTGTCACCTATACCGGCGTCAATCTGGAATGCTTGTCGCCGATCCAGATCAGGGGCGCAAAAAACGCCGCCAGCGACTGGTCAATCGAATGGACGCGCCGCACGCGCACGCCTGTCGAGCCATTTTCCGGAATTGCCGCGCCGCTCGGCGAAACCGGCGAAGCCTATGAAATCGAAATCTGGGATTCGACCTTCGCCACGCTCAAGCGCACGATCACCGGGCTTTCTTCAGCTTCTGCAACCTACACAAACGCGCAGCAGGTAACGGACTTCGGCGCGGTGCAGAAGTTGATTTACGTCAAGGTGTACCAACTATCGGCCACTGTCGGGCGCGGCTATGCAGGGCAGGGCGTCTGCGGAAACTTGGCGCTGGTGAACGTCAAGT
>CALMPZ010000002.1 GCA_937871645.1 uncultured Polymorphobacter sp. | reverse complement strand
CGCGCACCTCGAACAGCGCCAGCGCCGGCGCATGTATCGGCACCGGCGCCGCACGCGGTGCCAGCACAAGTGCCAGTGCGACCGCGTGCAGCGCCAGCACCGCTGCCAATGCCGGCTTGCGGAACCGCATCGGCATCAGAACGTCACGCCAACCCCGAAGTTGAACGACCGCCCCTTGCCGGGCAGCGACCGCAGCGTGCCGGTGGCCTTGTAATCGCCCAGCGACATGCCGCCGAGCGGCAGCAGATAGCCCTTGTCGAAGATGTTTTCGACATCGAAGCTGACGCGGAAGCGGCTCCACGCATAGGCCGTGCGCAGGTTGAGCAGCGCATAGCTCGCCGTCACCGGCTCGTTGCGCGTCGCATCGACGCGGGTCTTTTCGGTCACCCAGTTCAGGTTGAGATCGGCTTCGAAGCCGCCGAGATTGGCGACCAGATCGACATTCATGTTGAACGGCATCTGGTGATACAGCGAGCCGCCGTCATCAAGGTTGTTGCCGCGCAGCCAGCTCGCGGTGGCGCTGAGCCGGCCGGTGCCGGCCGATTTGCTGTCCCACAGCGGCAGCCCGGCGGTGACATCGACGCCGTAGAATTCAGCGGCCATATTCGCGAACTGCAACTGCACGAACCCCGTCGGCATGCCCATCATGTTCTTGAGATCGCCGAGCTTGACGACATCGATATAGTTGCTGACGTGCGTGTAATAGGGCGCGACCTTGAGGTTCCAGGCGGTGCTGCCGATGCCGTTGAACGCCGCGACCGCACTCACCGTGTCGGCGCTTTCGGGCTTGAGATCCAAGTTGCCGACATAGCCGTTGCCGTCGCCGAACCAGCCGATCATCCGGCTCGACATCGAACCGCGGCCCCAGCTGTAGCGTTCATAGATGTTCGGCGAGCGGTTGGCGTGCGCATAGCCGATCTCGAAGCTGGCGGCGGCGCTGGGCGTCCATGTCGCGATCGCCGACACGCCCCAGTTGTTGTCGGTGCGCGCGTGCGTCGCGGCGTTGAACGCGGCCGCCGCCATCGCATCGGCCATGTTCATCATGTTCGTCGCATACGGTTGCACCGACCCGGTATCCATCCACACGCGGTCGTAGCGCGCGCCGATCACCGTCGTCAGTTTGGGCGACCACGCCGCCTGCCATTCGGCGAAGCTGCCCCAGCGCTGGCGCGTCGCGGCGTTGATGTTCACGAAGGTGTCGGGCCCCATCATCATGCTGCCCGGCACCGGCGGCCAATAGTCGTTGAGCCACTGGTACTGATATTCGGTGCCGACGCGAATGATATCGCGCTTCGACACCAGGAACTCGGCGACCACCGCGCCGCCGGCGGTATCGGTGTCGGTGTTCATCGGCATGCCGCCATTCGCGGTGCCGCCCTTGTCGCTCAGGAAATTCATCTCGTGCGCGGTGGTGCGGTAGTTGGCGCGCGCCTCCAGGTTACCCCAGTCGAACGTGCCGCTGTACAGCGCGTTGACGAACCACGACTGATTCGAAACCATGTCCATATACTGATTGGGGAAACCCTCGTAGGGTGAGTTCTGATAGCCGGCATCAAGCTCGAACAGCCCGGTGTCGGCCTGCAGCGCCAGGCTCAGCATATGGTCGGACTTGGCGAATTCGGTCGAGCGCACCTCGCCGAGATTGCCGCCGGCGGTGTAGTTTTGCGCCTGCGTGAACGAGCCCTTGTAGCTGATGCTGACGGTATCGGTCGCGGCGTTGAGGATCAGCGCGCCGCCGAAG
>CALMPZ010000001.1 GCA_937871645.1 uncultured Polymorphobacter sp. | reverse complement strand
TCGTGCCGTACGCCAACGCAAAACACCGTCGTCATTCCCGCGCAGGCGGGAATCCATCTTGCGACGGTCAGAAGATGGATTCCCGCCTGCGCGGGAATGACGTGGGTCTTTTTTGGCGGGCATCTGTTCTCCATCGCGCCCGCCGTCGCTGCTCCGCGCTGGCGCTAACCCACCGACCGCGCTATGCAGTCAGCGCGCAGCGCCGGGGGCGGCGGCGCGCAGGCGCCGGGCAATCATGCCGGCGCCGGGGCGAGTGGAGGCGAACCTGCCGGCGACCAATTTCGTGCCGCAGCTCGATCTGATCGAGGGCCTGGCGCCGACCCGTGCCGGGCTGGCCGGCATCATCGACATCGGCTCGAACTCGATCCGGCTTGTCGTCTATCAGGGCCTGTCGCGCGTCCCCCCCGTCATCTTCAACGAGAAAGTCATGGCCGGTCTCGGCCGCGGTGTCGCCAATGACGGCAAGCTCGATGCCGGCGCCATCGGCGTCGCACTGACCGCGCTGTCGCGCTTTGCCATGCTGGCGCACGACATGGCGGTCACGTCACTGCGCACAGTCGCCACCGCTGCGGTGCGTGAGGCGTCGAACGCCGGTGAATTCGTCCGGCTGGTCCGCGAACATTGCGGCCTCGAAGTCGAAATCATCGACGGCGAGGCCGAAGCCCGCGCCGCCGCTTTGGGCGTCATCGCCGGCATCCCCGAAGCCGATGGCGTCATCGGCGACCTCGGCGGCGGTAGTCTGGAGCTGGTGCGCGTGTCGGGCGGCCAGGCGCACGAATGGATCTCGCTGCCGATCGGCTCGCTGCGGCTCGATGCGGTGCGCAAGCGTGGCCAGCGCCAGCTCGTGCCGTTCATCAAAAAGGCGCTCGACCGCGTTGGCTGGGCGCAGGCCGGGCGCGGCAAGCCATTCTACATGGTCGGCGGCTCCTGGCGCGCGCTGACGCAGTTGCACATCCACCTGACCGACTATCCGCTGCCGGTGGTGCACCAATATACGATGGACGCCGGCGCGCCCGACCGGCTGGCACGCTCGCTGGCGCAGACCAATCCGCGCAGCTTGCGCGACATTCCCGCCATGTCGAGCTCGCGCATCCCGTCGCTGCCCGGTGCCGCGACCCTGCTCGGCGCCGTCGTCAAGAAACTCGGCAGCAGCAGCGTCGTCGCCAGCGCCTATGGCCTGCGCGAAGGCCTGCTCTACGCGCAACTCCCCGCCGCCCAGCAACGCGAGGACCCGCTGCTCGCCGCCGCCCGCCACGAAGGCGAACGCCAGGGCCGCTTCCCCGAACACGGCGACCTGCTGATGACGTGGATGGACGGGCTGTTCGAAAATGACGAAACGCCAGCCGACCGCCGCATCCGCTGGGCCGCCAGCCTGCTCAGCGACGTCGCCTGGCGCGCCCACCCCGATTTCCGCGCCGAACGCGGCCTCGAACTCGCCCTCCACGGCAACTGGGTGGCGATCACCGCCCCCGAACGCGCCATGCTCGCGGCCGCGCTGTTCTCGTGCTTCGGCGGCAGCCCGACCGCGCCGCAAGTCGCCAGCTTCGCCGCACTCGCCACCCCCGCGCAGTTGGCGCGCGCCCGCAGCTGGGGCATGGCGCTACGCCTCGGTCAACGCCTCACCGGCGGCACCGCCAAACCGCTGGTCGCCAGCCGCCTCTGGCGCGACGGCAGCGCACTCGTGCTCAGCCTCGCCCAACGCGACGCGCCTTTGTACGGCGAGGCCGTGGCACGCCGGTTGAAGACCCTCGCTGGAGCACTGGGGCTGACGCCCGAGTTTCGGGTGAGTTAGGGGAAGAGAAGGGCCTCCGGCGGGCAGGGCTGAGCCCTGCACCCGATTGATTTCAAACATTCAAATCGCGTTTGGAGTCGCGCGAGTTCGGCGTGCCGCGGGATATAGAAAATTGAAAATTTTAATTTGTGGACGTGCTTCGCGATCGTCGCCATGTTGAGGCATGCCAAATGCACAATCTCCCGAAGCGCTGCACCAACAGCTTGCAGTGCTGCTTGTGAATACACCAGACCTCACTGGTTTCGACAACAAGTACAATTTGCCTGCGCAAACCGTTCAATGGCTTGGCCGTGCCTCAGCAGTTGTTCAAGCTGCCTTCCCTATGGACATAATGTCTATTCAGCTCGACCATGCTATTGACCAACTCATTCGAACTATGAGGCCCGAGGAGAATGCACGAACAATCATTTCGTTAATCAATCGGGCTCTAGCTAAACTTGAGATTCGTCTTCCTGCATCAGCTCAAGGCGCCTTTGTCAGTGTCGGAAGTGGTTTCGATGCCATTGCCGCATTTTCAAAGGTACTTGCAGCGGCCAAGGTCGACGTGCTGATTGTAGACCCGTACATGGATGAAAGTGCGCTCACAGAGTTTGCAGTTTTAGTGCCAGAAGGAGTATCAGTTCGTCTGTTGACAGACTCATCGTCGATGAGGGCAAGCCTTAATCCAATGGCGAAAAGATGGGTCGAGCAATACGGTGGAGCACGCCCGCTTGCACTTAGAGCAACAGCGCCCCGGTCGCTCCACGACCGCTTGTTGATAATCGACACTGCAGATGCTTGGATATTGACCCAATCCTTCAAGGACTTTGCTCGGCGTTCTCCAGCCACGCTCCAGAGGAGCGATATTGAAACGGCGAAGATGAAAATAGGAGCCTACGAGGAGATCTGGGCAACTGCGACTAACGTCATTGTAGATGGTTGAGGCAAGCAATTGACCGGCAGGATTGGATAGGCAAGGTACAAATTGCGCCATCAACTCACTGGAAACGCAGGTCTCTATCATGTGGCGCGGGAATTGTCGCGACGCGGCTGGCACGTCATGCCTACAGTGCGGAATGCGCGGGGCGCGGACCTTTATGCGGCGAGTGACGATGAAACTTCGGTCTTGCCCATCCAGTCGAAGGCTCTATCGAAGCGTACTTCGGTTCCGCTAGGCCATTCACTTGATACGCTTCGTTCCCCTTGGTGGATCATCACGCTAAACGCGAACTCGTCAAATCCCACCTGTTACATTCTCACGCTCGAAGAGGTTAAGAGGCTCGCGGTTTGGAACGTCAATTCAAGCGGTAAGATTTCATATTGGTTGGAACCAAAGCTCTATGCGATTTCCGAATACCAAGAAGCTTGGGACCGACTAAAAGGACCCAAATTCGGTGAGCCAGCGTAGCAAATACGAAAACTAATGATGAAGTAGCGCGGATGTCATCCGCCCTCAAATGCACGTGATAAGTGTACGCCGGTGCATAGAAGCGGAACTCAATCAATCGGGTGCAGGGCTCAGCCCTGCCCGCCGGAGGCCCTGCTACTCTACCTCTGCCCCGGTCCCCGTCATCGTCAACTTGCCGTCGCGCACGGTGAAGGCGAGGTGGCCGTCGACCAGTGCGAGCGCGTCCTTGCCGAAGATGTCGAAGCGCCAGCCGTTCAGCACTGGCAGGCCGTCGCGGACGCCGGCGGCGATGGCATCGAGTTCGTCGCCTTTGACGACGAGTTTGGGCGCGACATTGGCTTCCTTGGCGCGGATTTTGAGGAGCAGTTTGAGCAGGTCGGCGATCAGCGCGCCTTCGGAGCTGAGGCCGGGGCGCGAGACTTCGCGGACGGGCATTTCGTCGGCGGGCAGCGGCGTGGCGGCGGCGAGTGCGGCGCACAGGCGCTTGCCGATGTCGTTGCTCGCCCAGCTGGTTGACAGCCCGCGCATGCGTGCGAGGTCGTTTTGGGTGGCGGGCGGCGAGGCGGCGAGTTCGCCGAGTGTTTCATCCTTGACGATGCGGCCGCGCGGCACGTCCTTGCTCTGCGCCTCGCGCTCGCGCCATGCGGCGAGCGCCTTGAGGCGGCCGAGGATGACGGGGTTGCGGTTGGGCAGGCGCAGGCGTTGCCAGGCGGTATCGGGGTCATTGGCGTAGGTCGCGGGGTTCGATGCACGCGCCATTTCGTCATCGAGCCAGGCGCCGCGGCCGGTTTTCATCAGCTTGGCGAGCATTTTGGGGAACAGCGCCGCAAGGTGGGTGACGTCGCCGATGGCATAGTCGATCTGCCGGTCATTGAGCGGCCGGCGCGCCCAGTCGGTAAAGCGCGCGCCCTTGTCGATGGCGACGCCGAGGAACGACTGGACGAGGTTGGTGTAGCTGACCTGCTCGCCCTGGCCGAGCGCCATCGCGGCGATCTGCGTGTCGAACAGCGGGGTCGGGGTCTTGCCGGTCAGGTTGTAGATGATTTCGAGGTCCTGGCCGCCGGCGTGGAAGACCTTGAGCACCGGTTCCTCGACGAGCAGGTCGAGCAGCGGCTTGAGGTCAAGGTCGGGCGATTTCGGGTCGATTGCGGCGGCTTCCCCGCCACCGGCGATCTGCACGAGGCACAAATCGGGGTAGAAGGTGTTTTCGCGCATGAATTCGGTATCGACAGTGACGAAGTCGGCCGCGGCAAGACGGGTGCAAAGCGCGGCGAGCGTGGCGGTGTCGGTGATCAGCGGATGGATATGCATTTGCCGTTCATAAGGCCTTGCGCGCACTAGGGCTAGTCTGTGCAAATTTCGCCGGTGGTGCCGCAGGTTGCAGTTGGAACGCGTCGCCCACACCCCACGCTTCCCCAGCGAAAGCTGGGGTCCATGCCTCGCCCAAAGGCGCCGCGTGAAGGATGGACCCCAGCTTTCGCTGGGGAGGCGGGGAAAAGTGGGGCCGAATGATGTGAACGGGCACACGGCCCGGGCGCCCGAAAACTTGACAAATACGCGCCGAACGTGTGTCAGGCGCGCCTGATGGCGCATCGCGCGCCGCCGCTTCAAATTGGTATATGTCCCATGGCCTCGCCGCTTCACACCTATCGTTCGCACACCTGCGCCGCGCTGCGCATCGAGGATGCCGGGACCACCGCGCGGCTTTCGGGCTGGGTGCACCGCAAGCGCGACCATGGCGGCGTGCTGTTCATCGATTTGCGCGACCATTACGGGCTGACACAGATTGTGTCGAACACCGGTGATCCGGCGTTTGCGGTGCTCGATGCGCTGCGTGCGGAATCGGTGATTACCGTGACCGGCGATGTCGTGGCGCGTGGGGAAGGCATGGTCAATCCGAACCTGCCGACGGGTGCCATCGAAGTCCGTGCGGTCGACGTGACGGTGCAGTCTTCGGCGACCGACCTGCCGCTGCCGGTGGCAGGCGAGCAGGAATATCCCGAAGACATCCGCCTCAAGTACCGCTTCCTCGATCTGCGTCGTGAACGGCTGCACCGCAACATCATGCTGCGGTCGAACGTCATCGCGAGCCTGCGCCGCCGAATGATCGATCAGGGCTTCACCGAGTTCCAGACGCCGATCCTGACGGCATCGTCGCCCGAAGGCGCGCGCGACTTTCTGGTGCCGAGCCGCGTCCACCCGGGCAAATTCTACGCGCTGCCGCAAGCGCCGCAGATGTTCAAGCAGCTGCTGATGGTTGCGGGCTTCGACCGCTATTTCCAGATTGCGCCGTGCTTCCGCGACGAGGACGCGCGCGCCGACCGCTCACCCGGCGAATTCTACCAGCTCGACTTCGAAATGAGCTTTGTCACGCAAGACGATGTTTTTGCAGCGATTGAACCCGTGCTGGCGGGTGTGTTCGACGAGTTCGCGGGCTTTGCCACGGGTGAGCCCTGGGCGGTGACCAAGCCGCCGTTCCCGCGCATTGCCTACGCCGAATCGATGCTCAAGTACGGCAACGACAAGCCCGACCTGCGCAACCCGCTGGTCATCCAGGACGTCACCGAGCATTTCCGTGACAGCGGCTTCGGCATCTTCGCCAAGATGATCGAAACCGGCGCGGTCGTGCGCGCGATTCCGGCGCCGGGTGCCGGTTTGCGGCCGCGCAGTTTCTTCGACGGCATGAACGACTGGGCGCGCAGCGAAGGCTGGGCGGGTCTCGGCTACACCAACTTCAAGGGTGGCGAGGCTGGCGGCCCGATCGCCAAGAACATCGGCGGCGAGCGCATGGCGGCGATTGTCGCGCAGCTCGGGCTTGGGCCTGATGACGGCGTGTTCTTTGCCGCCGACAAGCCGCTCAAGGCGGCAAAGCTGGCGGGCCTCGCGCGCACCAAGATCGGCGAAGACCTCGGGCTGATCGAGCAGGGGGCGTTCAAATTCTGCTGGATCGTCGATTTCCCGATGTTCGAATATGACGAGGACGCCAAGAAGGTCGACTTCAGCCACAACCCGTTCTCGATGCCGCAGGGCGAGCTGGAGGCCCTGGAAACCAAGGACCCGCTCGACATTCTGGCGTACCAGTATGACATCGTTTGCAACGGTATCGAGCTGTCGTCGGGCGCCATCCGCAACCATCGCCCCGAAATCATGTACAAGGCGTTCGAAATCGCCGGCTACAGCCGCGAGGATGTCGACCGCGATTTCGCCGGCATGATCAACGCCTTCAAGTTCGGCGCACCGCCGCACGGGGGCTCGGCGCCGGGTGTCGACCGCATCGTCATGCTGCTGGCGAACGAGCCCAACATCCGCGAGGTCGTACTGTTCCCGATGAACCAGAAGGCCGAGGATCTGATGATGAACGCGCCGTCGGCGGTGACGCCGAAGCAGTTGCGCGAACTTCATATCCGGTCGGTCGAACCAGCGGCAAAGGCCTGACATCATGTCGAAGATCAACCTCAAGGATTTCGAATACGAGGGGCAGATCGACGACGATGACTATGAACGCGAACTCAAGCGGCTGCAGTATGAATTGCAGATCATCCAGGCCGCCTACATGCGCCAGGGGCTGCGCGGGCTGATCACCCTCGAAGGCTGGGATGCCAGCGGCAAGGGCGGGCTGATCCAGCGCATGACGGCCGAGACCGACCCGCGTTTCACCAAGGTCTGGTCGATTGGCGCGCCGAGCAAGGAAGAGCTGGCGCACCATTTCCTGTGGCGTTTCTGGACGCGGTTGCCCGCCGACCGCGAAGTCGCGGTGTTCGACCGCAGCTGGTACGGCCGCGTGCTGGTCGAGCGTGTCGATGAACTGACGCCCGAAAAGGTCTGGAAACGCGCCTATGACGAGATCAATGCCTTCGAGCAGACGCAGCTCGACAGTGGCACGCGGCTGGTCAAATTGTTCCTGCACACGACGCAGGAGGAGCAGGACAAGCGACTGCGCGAACGGCTCGAAGTGCCCTACAAGCGCTGGAAAACCGGGCTTGAGGATTATCACAACCGCAGTAATCGCGCCGGCTATGTCGTTGCCTATGGCGAGATGTTCGAACGTTGCAGCCCCAAGCATGCGCCGTGGGTCGTGATTGCCGCGAACGATAAGAAATATGCACGTATCAAGGGCTTGCAGGTTATCGTTGATGCGCTGGGTGCAGGTGTCGACCTGAGCTATCCGGAAATTTCACCCGAACTGCTGGCGGTGGCGCAAGCTGCGCTGGGGCCGTTGGATCTCGATCCGGCGGAAAGTGGCTCGGGCAAGAACGGCAATGGCAAGAACGGCAACGCCAAGTACGGCTGGGGCAGGGCTTAACCGGGCTCGCGCTTGCCGAGGTAGGCGCTCAGGCGATTGGTCGTCGGCATGTTTGAATTGCCGGGATTGAGCAGGTCGTAGACCACGGCGTTTTCGAGCACGCGCTGCACATAGGTGCGGGTTTCCGACAACGTGATCAGCTCGACCCAGTCGACGACATCGGTGCCGGGCAGCCGCGGATCGCCGTTGGCGGCGATGAACTTGCGGGCATTGCCGGGGCCGGCGTTGTACGACGCGACCGCGAGCAAATGGCTGCCTTCGAACGACCGGCGGACGCGCTCGTAATAGGCGGCGCCCAGCGTGACGTTGTAGGTCGGGTCTTCGATCAACCGGCTGATGTTGAACGGCAGGCCAAGCTTGATCGCGGTTTCCTGCGCGGTGGCGGGCATCAGCTGCATCAGCCCGCGTGCGCCGGCGCTGCTGGTTGCAGTGCGGTCGAACTGGCTTTCCTGGCGCGTGATGGCGTGGATCATCGTCCAGCTCGGGTTGAGATTGGCGGGTAGCACCAGCTCGGGAAAGGCCAGCGTGATCATGGCGAGTTCGCCCGTCGCACGTGACGCCTTGCCCATCAGCACGCCGACTTCGGGGCGGCCGAGCGGCCCGGCGAGATCGGCGACCAGCCGCGCCTGTTCGGCGGTTTCGGCACCTTCGACCAAAGCGCGGATGAACAGCGTCTGCAGGTTGCGCTGGTCGATTTCGCCGAGCGCCACCGCCGCCTTGACCAGCGAGTTCTGCGCGAAGCTGCTGCGCGCCGCCGAACTGACCGACGGCGGCGCGGTCTTCTTGAGCGCCAGCGACTTGCCGAGGCGTTCAGTCGCCAGCTGGCCGTAGAAGTAATCGGGGTGGGTGGCGGCTTCGGTGTAGAATTTGTCGGCCTTGGCGCGCTGGCCGGCGGCCTCGGCAGCGCGGCCCGACCAGTAATCGCCGCGCGCCATGCTGACCGGCGTCAATGCAGCGTAGCGGACATTCTGAAAGTGATCGAGTGCCGGCGTAGCGCGGTTGAGGCGGCGCAATGCCGTCCAGCCGGCGAGCCATTCATTGTCGATATAGACCTGGCGGTCGGCGAGCGAACGCTCGTTGAGGCCGCGCCCCAATGCAAACGCGCGGTGGTTGGCGAACAACCGATAGGCGGTTTCGGTGTCGCCCTCGCGCAGCGCGGCGCGGCCGAGTTCGAGCCGTGCCTTGAGCCAGACTTCGGCATCGACGACCGAGCCGCGGGTGATGTTCGCCGACGCCATCAGCGCCCGCGCGCCCCGGACATTGCCGCTGCGCTTCATCGCGTTGACGCGGTCGAGGATCAGTCCGGGGTCGTTTTGCTGGTCGGCCGGCAATGCCGCGAGCATGGCTTCGGCGCCGGGATTCCCGCTGCGGAACGCCAGCCGCGTGTTGGCGAGCGGCTGGGACACCGCCGGCAGGCGCGGCAGCAAGCGCGTGGCCGCGCTGGTCTGGTTGGCCCAGAGCAGCCGGTCGAAGCGCAGCCGGTTGTCGTCGGGCGTGATGGCATTGCCGAAGCGACCCAGCAACTCGGCCTCCTGGCTCGAATCGAGCCCCGACGAATCCCACGCATCCTTGGCCATGGCGGTGGCCTCTGCCGTGCGGCCGGTTGCGGCATAGGCTTCGGCAAGGCGCAGCTTGCCGACAGCGGAAACCGGCGGGTTGGCGCTGAAGAACGCCAGCCGGTCTGCGGCCGGCGTGGCGGCGGTGATGCTGCGTTCGGCGTGGCGGCGGATGGTGGCGTTGGCGGGCCAGCCGGGATAGCGCTTGAGGAAGCTGGTGAATTCGGACAGCGGCGCGTCATAGGCGTCGCGGCGCAGCCGGTCCCATTGCACGACGGCGTCAAGCGTCGGGTCCGACGGCCGGCTCATCATCGGGTCGAGCGGCTCGGTGCTGAAACGG